>NZ_JASPGT010000004.1:0-270526 GCF_030228885.1 Corynebacterium sp. MSK195
GTTTTGGGAAACCAACCCGGCCCAAGAAATAATGGAAATCAAGGCAAATGCCTAGGAACAAAACCCGGGACACTTCATTTTTAAGCGCGCCTGCTCGTACCTGTTCAACTTGGTTGCGGGCGGTGTCTAGCTGCTTAGCGGTGTTGTAGTGCTGAATGCGGTTCAGGTATGCCTTTTGCGCGCCCTCTACGGTGTAGTCACCGCGTTCAGAATTAACGATTTCGCGGGCGTTCGCCAGGTCACCTTGGACACGCTGTAGTTCGGTATGGATAGCAGATAGTGAAGTCTTGGGCATAATGGTTCTTTCCTTGAATTGTTGGGGGTGTGGGGGTTAGCAGGCCGGAATCCCTACGGCCCGCGCCCCCACGTGCGTATGGTGCTCATTTCTTTACCGTCTTCTTTTTCTTGCCCGGCTTCCAGTCCGGTAACAGATGTTCGGGAACGTAGGCGCGGTGGCGGATATGTGCCGCCGGGTGCTCTGTGACAGTGGGAGTGCGATAGTTGGCGGTGCGGCATCGTTTCGTTCCACGAAAGCGTGAACATTCCCGAATAGCGCCTTTGATGATTGTCACCTGCTCATGCAGGATTGCTTCAACCTCTGCAGCTGCGCTTTTACTCGCTGTTTGGTGCATGTCCGCCCACTGCTCTGCAGCTTCTTCCAGCGTGTCGATTAATTCCAGCGTGTCACCAGATTGGAGGAAAATCATGCGGGCATATTGCCGTGGCTTGTAGCTGCCTTTGTTGAAGTACGTTTCCTTGGTCAACGCCAGAAAGCGGGAGTAGACGAAACGTAGGGCGGTTTCAATCTGTACAGGCGTTACAGGGGTCTTAGGTTTAACAGGCGTGCTGTTCTTATTCTCTGCCACTGTTAAGCCCCCAGGGTGTTAAGTTCACGGTTTACCCAGTTGAGCAATTGGGCGGTTTCTTCTTGGTCTTGGTCTTCAACATCTACGCGGGCAATCTTTGCCAGCTGACATACCTTTGATGCGGCGGTAGCTGCTGTTTCGATGCAGTTGCGGCGCTCTACGAAATCGTCCGTCACCTCTGCGCGGTCTAATTCGTCGTGGGCAATATCCACAAACCGGGCCATAAGGTCTACGCGTTCCCGGCGGGCATGAACGGATGCGGTCTTAATAGCGTCCGCGATACCGTCTGTGCTCCATTCAAGGCCTTGGCGTTCCGCGCTTTTGCGTACCTGCCAGCGGGTTACGCCTAAGCGGCGTGCGATACCGGCTTGGGAAGTGCCTTGGCTGTGTAGATGCTTTACGTCTGCATCTATTTTTTCGGCTGCGCCAGGGCGGGACTTTCGGCTCATGGGGACTCCTATTGTTGGGCTGTGTGTAGTTGTTGGGCTAGGTTTTCTACTTCTGTGCGGTGGTATAGGGTGCGGCGGCGGTCGCCGGGGTCTTTGAGTGGTGTTAGGTGTCCGCATCGTGTGCGGTAGCTGATTGCGTCGGTGGTGATGCCTGCGAGGGCTGCGGCTTGGGTTCGGGTTAGGTATTCGCTTTGTTTGCTCACACGGCCATTACACGCAATTACATGCGTTGTTCTTAGGGATGTGGGCTGTTTGGCGTTCTGAAGTTGGTTGGAACATGTTCTTGGCGTTCTTGCTGGTCAGGGCGTTATGTGGTTTGTTCCAGAACAAAGATTGTGTGTTCCTGTGTTCCGGCGTTGATTATTGGTTTGTTCCGGAACACGGTTGGAACACGCTAAAAATAGGGTGTGACCTGTTGGAACACATGGAACATGTTCCTAGGCACTTTGCTGGTGAGATTCTTTAGCTAGGGCTAGGGGAATACCTTTGACACCAAACACATACCGGCTTTTCTTAGTGTTCGTGTTGGGTTTAGTGTTCTTGACTTCAATGTCAGGCGAAACTGAATCTAGCTGTTGGGCAAAGTTCTGTTGATTCATGTTTGAGCGCCCTACAGTTTCACACCAAACTTTGTAGGCGGCATAGACCGCTTTAAGTTCTACGTAGTCGTTGGGGTTGCCAGTAACTCTGTAGGTGGGTTCTTCGTCCAGGAAGTTCGCCACGGGGCTGTTAAGGTCACTCATCATCGATTGAATATCGCCCATTGTGTCCGGCTCCGTGAAGTGGTGCTGGTGTTCCAAACGCTGCAGCCCTGCTAATGCCCAGTTAAAGATGCCAGGTAGTTCCGCCTTTAGCTTCGCTCCTAGCTTTTCGTCTCGTTTTCCCTCTGGTACGGACTTGGTTAGCTTCACGGAGACGAACCGCCTAATCATCGCGCCGGATGCGTCTGGAAATCGGGGGACTTCATTGGATACCAGCATGAAGCGGGTGGGTAGGGTGCCGTTCCAGTAGGACTGGTTCTTTCGGTTAATGGACACTGCATCTTCTCCGATGATGGATAGCAGGCGTTCCACGGTGGTGCCGCTGGTGTGGCTATAGTCGCTACGTGCGTCTTCAATGACGGCTAAGGGTTTGCCGATTAAATCCGATAATCCAAACTCACTGCCTAGTTTCGTTAAGGATGGGGAGACTACGTTTTCTACCCCTACCAGCTGTTGAATAGTGCGGCTTAAAGTTCCTTTACCACCACCCGGTGGCCCTACTAGCACTAGCGCCTTTTGTAGGTCTGTGCGTCCGCTAATGGCGTATCCTGCGAACTCTTGAATTGCTGCACGCCCTGCAGGGTCGTGGGCGAAAGTATCGTCTAGAAACTTTTCAAAGGTTGGGCACGTGGCGGCGGCATCGTAGGAAAAAGGAAGCGACCAAGTATTAAACAGCTCCATGTGGTCGCCCTGCATGAAGTTACCTGTGCGGAAGTTGAGCACACCATTTTGCAGAACGATTAGGTTATTCGGGTTCATGGTGTTGTCTTGCCCAATCCAGAATGGTGCATCCTTTTTGTCTTTGAGCATAAGGGCAATCTTTAGCGGCTCCATGAGATTAGAGACACTGGCTGTTGTGGGCGACCAGGGCTCCGGGCCTTTGGCTTTGGATAGCATGACTTCGCCTAGGCGTGTCCAGATGGGACGTTTGATTTCTAGCTCATTTTCTTCCTGCTCCCAGTGGGTGCCGTTGAACAGCCACCACTGTCCACGCCAGTACACGGTGTTACGATTCCCCTCCGTACTGAATACGTCACCTACCAGCCTTTTCGCCACGTGCATGGCGTTGGAAATTGGCGGGTAGAACTCGGGTTCTTCGGCCATAGTGTTATCGGTCTCCTTGGGTTAGGCGGCGTTTACGGCGTTCATGGGGCGGATGCGCATCCGGGCGGCGCGTACTTGGTCTATGCCCTTTAGAATCGCGTCCAGCTCTTCTAGTGCGCTGTTATCGGCGTTAGCGACTAGACGTTCGCCGTAGGCTTTAACTTCGCGTCGGTAGGCTTCATCGATCACTTGGGATACGAATCGCGGTAGCTGTTCGGGGTGTCCGCGTGCTTCGAGTAGGGCGTTTAGCTCTGCGCGTAGTCCGTTATCCGTGTCTTTAAGCTCCCCAGCTTCAAGAAGTACGGCGTGCAGTTGGATGATTACACTTCCGGGTTCTTGGTGGTTGGCGAACTCTACGGTGTCCAGGGCGTGAAAGATGCGCTGGTGTATCCAGTTAGGGAAGTCTGAAGCCTGTAGGCGGGCCATAGCGGCGTTAGCTTGTGCGGCGGGTGCTGCTATGACTGATGCCAGTACTTCGCGGCTTAGCGTGGCTTCTAGGGCACTCATAGTTACCGCCCCCTGTTTCGGTATGACGTGTGGCCGGGTAGCGGTTCAGAACGTGCAGCGGCTTCTTTGCGGCGTTCGTATTGGCGGCGGCGTTCGGCGTTCTCTGCAAGTTGTTGGGCGCTTGGCTTGTAGCGTTCTTGGGCGGCTTTGAGTGCAGCAATCATTTGGGGCGTTAAGCTGCTCTTACGGGCTTCGGGATTAGGTTCGCTTGGTGTATAATCAACCATTGGATTTCCTTTTGACCCGGTAGTTTTGGTGTGACTACCGGGTCTTTTAATGTGGGTGGACTAGGGGGTTAGCAGGGCTTCGACTTCTGCTCTGCGATAGAGGTTCATGCGGGTATCGCGGGTGGACTTGATGGGATGAAGTAGGCCATCGTTGGCACGCTTTGTAATGGTGTTGGCAGACAGCCCTGTTAGCTCCACCACCTGCGCTTTGGTTAGGTATTCCATTGGTACTTGGGACATGTGTGTATGAATACGCACAGTGTTGCGTTGTCCGACTAAGTTAGGGTGTAGCCAACGGGGGTAAAGTTCTCTACCGCGTAATCCCTAGCGCCCTGCAGCTGGTAAATGAACTCGTTGATTTCTTCCACCGTGAACGGATCTGAATGCGATGGTTCAAACAGTGGGGATACCCAGATTCGAGATTCACCCGTGCGTTTATCCAGGACTGCTTGCACAAAGTAGTTTCCAGATTGGCGGCATTCCTCGATGGGCTGTTCGATGATAGAATCGGTGTTACTCATTACAACTCCTTGGTTGGGGGTTAGTGATGGATGTGTGAACGTGGACTAAAAGCCCCTGTTCGTTGCCCTGTAGATGCGGCTACATCTACGGGGCTTTTTCTTATGGGTTCATGCAGCCATTGCCAGGGGGCCGGTGGAACGTGCCGGATTGGTGGCGGTGGCTCCACCGTCGATAACAAAGAAGCGGCGGTGACCTACAGCGGCGGCTTCACGCTTGATGCTGCGCGGGATAGCGAGGATGGAAGTTACTTGGGGTTCACCGTCGATGAAGTGAATGAAGCCGATAGTCCAGGTGCCGTTCGTGTCCTGCGGGGTGGTGTTGCCGTATGCGTTCCAATCGCGGATGACGTGGGCGGCTTCTTCCTTGGTGAGGTAGCCGGATGGGGTGAGGGTCTTTGCTTGGGGTGTGACAGTTAGGTCAATACGCATTATGTGTGTCCTTGGTTGGGGGGTGGTGTGATTACGCGGCTACCTGTTCGGCAATCCATGCTTCAACGTCTGCACGCATGTAGTGAATGCGTCCTGCGATTCGCACAAAGCGGGGGCCTTTATTCCGGCACCGCCAGGTGGCGAGGGTGGACTCTGTTACACCGATTTGTTCTGCCAGTTCAGTCGGTTTGATGCTGTCGATTAGCTGCATGTCTTGGTGCTCCTGTGCGAGTGAAGATTTTGATTTGAGGTTCAATTTGTTGACCCTCATGGATTGAACTATAGTCGCTTTTGAGTGGTTGTCAATTGAAGCTCACTCGCAAACTGGAAAACTCAACAGCGATCAACAACACTTGAAGCGTGGATCAGTGGGAACTAAGGGACTTTGAAGACAATCCAGACGGCACGTTTACCGTGTTTGCAGCACCTAAAGATGCAGATGCGCTGCCTTATCTATCGGCAGATGTGACCGTCCGATTGAATGACGGAAAGATTGAATTACTAGCCCTCACCCTCCATAAGCAGGGAATGCGCAACAGTGACCTCTACCCCGTTACACCTAAAGAAGTCCGGGAGTTCCCGTTAGTTCAATTGCTTAACCAAGCTGAAATTGCTTTATCCGGCGATTCCCAAAATGGGGCAGATGACGGTCTCGTTAACTACGCGGCGCTTCGCAAAGAATGGCCCAAAGGCGACGTGGACAAAGTATGTAGAGCAGTTGCCGACCTGTATCACCATGCGGCGACAATCAACATTGGCAGGCAAGAAGTCATTGAAGCGGCGTTTGGGGTTTCAAAGGCTACCGCCGGGCGGATGATAGCCAAGGCAAGGGAACTAGGCTACATTCACGTTTCAAGTGCTGTTGGTCGCCCGAAGAAGCAAGGGAAACAACATGGCACGCCGGAAACTAGAAGTTAATGAACTAGGCGAAATTTCCATTAAGGAAGTTGCAAGGAAGAATATCGACGGGCGGGTTCGCACCATCTACCGCGCCCGCGTCCGGGTGGGCTGCATCGACGGCACCATTCGCCAGGTACAGGCAGACGCACCAGGAAAAGCAAACGCCCGTGAAAAAGTAAAGGCCGCTGCACGCTTAAAGGCTTATGGCGTTAAGGCTGAACAAACACATTTCCTCGACATAACTAAAGATTCGACCGTACTGGAACTAGTGGAATTTTCCCTAGATAACCGGGAAATCATTCGGGACTTTTCTAAAGACGTTCGCCAGCAAAAGGGACAGGTCAAAGAACAGACCGTCAAGAAGTATCGGGAAACGTTAAGCACAATCCGTGGCGAACATGGAGACATGAACCTTGGGGCAATTCCCCTCGGCAACGTCACAGGCCTATTGGTCACAGGGTGGTTGGAAAGCGTTTCTAAACGTGTCCCCACTACCGCCCGACTATGCAAGATTGTTCTGTCCAGGGCATTCAACATTGCTATGCGAAAAGGCATTGTGGACTGGAAAGAAAACCCAACCGCCGGAACCGAAATGAACAAAGGTGTTCATCGTGAGCCAAAGGCGTTAACCCCCACGGAAGAAGCAAAAGCGATTGAGCTAGTACGCCGGTGGCAAACACCACGAAAGTTCACAGACCTACGGGGCATTGTGGAATTACTATCAGGCACAGGCCTGCGTCCTAGTGAAGCGTTAGCACTACGTTGGGAAGATATAGACCTATCGGCAACACCCGCCCAGCTCACTGTTAATGGCACGGTGGTGGAACTTGAGGGTGGAAAGAAAAAGGGTAAAGGAATCATCCGCCAGGACGTGACAAAGACAATGCACGGTTGGCGGACAATCTTCCTAAGTGAAGCCACTACAAACATGCTCATGGAACGTTGGATTAATCGTGAGCATGATTATGTGTTCCCCAACCGTGAGGGCGGTCTACTCAATCCCCACAACGTTAACCGCGCTTGGCGTGAAGCCCGTGGGGAAGAATTGCCGGAAGTAAAGTTGAAAGACTTCCGCCCTACCGTGGCAACCAAGATTGAACGGAAGCACGGCGCGAAAGCCGCTCAACGGCACTTGGGGCACGGCTCGACCACAATCACGGAGAATTACTACATTGAAGCCGCCCCGGCGGGTGACTACACGGATGCGCTTTAGAACGGCGCGATTCGCGTAGAAAACCAAAGCGCGGGATAACCGTGGGAAAGTTTGAACCCCCAAGGTTTCCCACGACTAAACCCCCTAACTGTTTGTGCAGCTAGGGGGCTTTTTGTTTGTGCGCCCGGAGGGATTCGAACCCCCAACCTTCTGATCCGTAGTCAGATGCTCTATCCGTTGAGCTACGGGCGCAGACCGTTGGCGAGCAGTGCGTGTGCTCTGCTGTGCAACGAGAATTTACTATACCCACGGTCCGGAAAACTAACAAATCGCCTGTTCACCCGGCGTTCACCTGATGGAAATGGAGGCAATTAGGGGGCGATGAGGGCGGCAACTTCGGCGTCGGAAAGCAGAGCACCCTGAAGCGCCCTGAGGGTGGACCGGTGATCGAAGTCGATACCGATAAGGACAATTTCGGTACCGGGCGTCACGTCATTTGCAGCCCAGAGCGAAGCTGGCACGATTTGAAGGTTAGGCCCAGCCTGCTGCCAAGCGTGGGCGAGTTGAAGATCGGTATCGAGCCAGCAATACCCCTTAGAACGCACCAGGCCGGTACTGGCACGAAGGGCGGCGAGCAGACGATCGCGGTTAAAGGGGCGGTCGGCGCGGAAAACGACGGAGGAAATGCCATATTCCTCGGTTTCGGGCGTGTGCGGCTTAGCCAGCTCCTCGGCGTAGCCATGGTAAGTCGCGGCAGTGGCGGCGTCGTACAGGTGGGCATCGAGGACCAGCCGTGGGTCAATGGCACCATCAGTGACCATTACGACTCGGGCACGGGGGTTCATAGCGCGAACGGTTGCGATGACGCGCTCGGTTTCGGCAGCATCAACCAAATCGGTCTTGGTAACAAGGATGAGGTCAGCAAACTCGACTTGGTCCACGAGTAGGTCTGCCACGGTACGATCATCGCTGGGTGTGGCCTCAATATTCTCAGACGCGAGGCTCTTGCCGCGACGCAGGTAATCAAGAAAGGTGGAAGCATCCACGAGAGAGACCATGGTGTCGATAGGGGCGACGTCGGCAAGCGTGGTGCCGTCCGCAAACTCCCATTCAAAAGTGGCGGCCACGGGCATAGGCTCGGAAATGCCAGTGGACTCGATGACGATCTGATCGAAGCGGCCGGAGCGGGCCAGCTTACCTACGGATTCGATGAGATCCTCGCGCAGGGTGCAGCAGATACAGCCATTGGATAGCTCGACAAAGCGATCCTCACCGCGCTCGAGGTGCCCCTCACCAGCAACGAGGGTGGCATCGATATTGACCTCGGAGAAGTCGTTGACGATGACGGCAAGCTTACGCCCTTCGCGGTTGGCAAGAAGGTGGTTCAAGAGCGTGGTTTTTCCGCTGCCCAAAAATCCGGACAGTACAGTAACGGGTGTAGCCATTCCCTAATGATAACGTTTTTCATTAGGGAATGGCTACGAAGCCCCAACCTTAAATGGACAGGCCGAAGATTGGCACTGCCAGCAAGTACACCGTCAGGGTGATGAGGAAAATGCCGATGATATTGAGGCCAAGGCCACCCTTGATCATCTCGCCGATCTTGACGTAGCCAGAGCCATAGGCAATGGCGTTCGGCGGGGTGGCAACTGGGAGCATGAATGCACAGGTTGCCGCCAGGGCCACCGGGATGGTGAGGAGAAGGACGTTGATATCGCCATCGGCAGTAAGCCCCACGCCCACGGCGACGCCGCCCATAATCGGAATGAACGTGGCTGCCGTCGCGGTATTGGAGGTGATCTCCGTCAGGAAGAGCACCAGCGCAGCCACGGCAGAGACGATGAGGACAACCGGCAGGACGCTAAGCCCCTTGGCCATCTCACCAATCCACAGGGACAGGCCGGAGGCATTAAAGACCGAGGACAGCGACAAGCCGCCGCCGAAGAGCAGGAGGACGTCCCACGGCATTTCATTGGCCGTCTTCCAGTCCAGCAAGCGGATACGGCGCTGGTTGTCCGCGGGCAGGATAAAGAGCAAGATGCCGGCGGCGATGCCCACGATGGCATCGTCATAGTTCTCAAATTCCTTGAGGACCAGCGGCAGGGTAACCCAGGCTGCGGCAGCGAGGACGAAGATGATGCCCGTCATGATCTGGGGGCGGGTCCAGGGGCCGAGTGCCTTAATTTCGTCATTAATGAGCTCGCGCCCGCCTGGAATATCCTTCATTTCCGGCTTGAAAACGGTAATGAGCAGGGCCCAGGCAATCAGCAAGAAGGTCACGGCGAGCGGCACACCAACCGCCATCCACCGACCAAAGCCGAGGGTTACGTCCCAGGTATCGGCCATATATGCATTGAGGAAGGCATTCGGCGGGGTGCCGATGAGCGTACCCAGCGAACCGATGGAAGCGGAGTAGGCAATACCCAGCATCAGCGCCGTGGCAAACTTCTTTTGCTTTTCCCAGCCACCTACGGTTTCCGCGGTCAGCGCGAGCACCGAGGTACCGATAGGCAGCATCACC
The DNA here is from genome assembly GCF_030228885.1 of Corynebacterium sp. MSK195. NCBI lineage: Bacteria > Bacillati > Actinomycetota > Actinomycetes > Mycobacteriales > Corynebacteriaceae > Corynebacterium > Corynebacterium sp. MSK195. The sequence goes on from NZ_JASPGT010000004.1 coordinate 9,439, forward strand.
ACTGCCGTAGCGGTATTAGATACCCACATGGACAAAAAGCCGGTGGCCAGCATGAATCCCAAGATCAGGCGCTTGGGCGAGGTGCCGATGATTTTCACCACGTATAGCGCTAGGCGGCGGTGCAGGTTCCAGCGCTGCAGGGCAAGCGCAATCAGGAAGCCACCCATGAACAAGAAAATGGTGGCGGACGCGTATGGGGCACCTACTTCCTTAATCGTGCCCACACCGGCGAGCGGGAAGATGATCAGCGGCAGCAGCGCGGTGGCGGCGAGCGGAATGGCCTCGGTCATCCACCACACGCCCATCAAGATGGTTACTGCGGCGACGGTACGGATGGCACTGAGCGTGTACTCGGCTTCCGGATCTGCACCCGCGGAGCCCTGTACGGTCTCGATCGCATTCGAGGGGAAGATAAAGAAGACTAGTACGGCCAAACCCAAGCCGATGAAAAGGCCGATGAACTGACGGCGCCACTCGCTGCGCGGCGCTCCGGGGGCCTCGTCACCTTCGGTGTGGGCGGTAGATTCGTGAGTATGCGGGGTGGTCATACCGCGCGCTCCTTCACATAGAGGGGATTGTGCTGTGGGTTATGCTCCGTATTTCCCAGTTTATTAGCTAGGCCGAGGCAGCAGACCGAAAGTTATCCAGTTCACTGCGAAGCATGCACTGACCATACAAAACATGTGACGCAGAAACCATATCCCGCCACACGCAAGCACCCCCGCACCCCCATAGAGCACACATCGCACCTGCCCGAAACCGGAAATGTCCCCACCACTTCCCCACCCCCGAACCGCAGGGAGGCGTGCTAGATGCCCAGCACGGTTTTGGCAATCAGGAAGTAGATAATCAGGCCCGTGGCATCGCAGAAGGTAGAGATGAAGGGGTTGGAAAAGACCGCCGGATCGGCGCCGATGGTCTTAGCCACGATGGGCATAAGCCCGCCGACGGTCGCGGAAATGGAACAGATCAAAAACAGCGTCGAGCCGATGACGAGGCCGATGCTTAGGCCATAGACCAGGGTGGCCAGCGCCAGGCCAGCTAGTCCCAGCACGGCGCCGAGTAGCATGCCGACGCGCAGCTCGCGCCACATGACGGCGAGGAGATCGCGCGTGCGGACGTCGCCCAGCGCCAAGGCACGCGTCACCGTGGTAGCCGCCTGGTTGCCGGTATTTCCACCGGTACCGGTCAGCAGCGGAATAAAGAGCGACAGGACCACGGCCTTGGCCAGTGTGTCTTCAAAGGAATCGAGTACCTGCACCGTTAGCAGCGCAGAGACGGCCAGCACGAGCAGCCACACGATGCGCGAACGCACCAGCTTGAGCAACGGAGTGGACAGGTACGGCTGCTGGAGGGCCTCGGTACCGCCGGCGCGAGCAGAGTCCTCGCTATCTTCTTCCTCCACGATGTCGGTAGCGTCATCCCACGTCAGCAGGCCGACAAGGCGGTGCGACTCATCCACAATGGGCAGCGCGAGCATATCCAGTGGCAGGAACCACCGCGCGGTTTCCTCGGCATCAGCACCGGCACGAGCAAAGATGGGATCGTGCATAATATCGGCCATGGTCAAAGCGGCATCGGCGGTAAAGATTTCACGCAGGCTCACCACGCCCACTAGGCGCCGATCTTCGCGCGTGATGGGCACGGTATAGATGGTTTCTAGCTCATTCGCCGTCTCCCGCAGTTTGAATAGCGCGTCCTTAACGCTCATTTCTGGGTGGATGACGGGCACCTCGGGCGACATGCGGCGTCCCACCGAGCCCTTGTCGTAGCCCAGCACCACGCCCGTGACATCGCGCTTGGATTGAGTCAGCGAGCGCAGCAGGCGATCGGCGATTTCCGCGGGAAGCTCGTCCAACAAGGCCACCCGGTCTTCCGGATCGAGCTCATCAAAGAACTCATAGACATCGGAATTGCCCAGCTCATCGATGATATCCGCCTGGTGCTTGGCATCGAGGGCATCAAAGACGGCGATCGATTTTTGGCGCGGCAGCAGGCGCAGGGCCAGCGCCGCGCGGATGGCATTTTGCCGCTCGACGACGGCGATGAGATCCTGCAGCGGCACCCTATCCAAAAGTTCTTGCAGGCGCGGGGCCTTTTGTGGATCGATGGCGTCTTCTTGTTTCAGCCACGCTTCGACGATATCGCTAGCCTGCTCGGTGGTCTCCGCCATCGCGCTGCCCTGCCTTTCTTGCCTCTGGGATTTAGCTCCCTGAGTATTAATTACAGCCCATTTAGACTACGCCATGCTGCAGGGAATGCCGCTAGCCGGCAACCTGCCGGTGACCGGTTACCGCAAGGTGCGGCGTATCCCCGTCCAACGTGAGGTTTCCGGTGAATTCTTGGGTAGCGCAGCAGGCCGGGTCATCGTCAGCATAGGCACGCCAGGTAACGGTGACCGTGTCTTTGGTCCACTGCAGCTGCTGGATATGCCCACGCGCTGGGGGCATTCCCTCGCGCTCCCAATCATCCACCTTGGTGATGTAATTCAGGTCGTTGTCATAGATGAGCAGGTTATCCGGCCATCCCGTGCCGCCCTTATTACAGACGTAGGTAATAACGGCTTCGTCCCTGCCATCACCGTTGATATCCGCGTAGGCGCCCATTGGCGTATCGTCCTGATTCAACTTCAGACCGGCCATCGCATGGGGGTAGCCAGCCTTCAGGCTTTCCGGCAAATTGCCGCCTTCTAGGTTGCCAGCTTGGTTCTCACATAGTGCCGGCACCCACAAACTGTCTAAGGCTTCTACCGGGATGATTTTGTTTTCCCCGCCAGCCTCGGTGTCTTTGCCTTTGCCGGCATCGGCTACGGTTTCTGTGTCATCTGCGGAACCATCAGCGGAGTCTTCCTCGGCTTCGGTCGCGGTATCGGACGCGGCCGCCGCAGAGGAGCTCGGGGCAGTGCCGGTGAAATTCGGCTTATCCGCGGACTCGGTGGAGTCAGTGGAATTGGAACAGCCGCTCAAGGCGGCAGCGGCGGTCGCCGCGACGACGGCAAGAGGGAGAGATAGGGATTTAGGCATAGGCATAATATACAGCGCCACGGCTCCCCGAGCCGGGTGAAAACCTAGAAGAAGAGCCCCCACAGTGCGAAGGCAGCCAGCAGCGACACGAGCCCCGCAGTGCTCGCAAGGATGACCGCGTGGGGAAGGGAACGGTGGGTGGATAAGGCGGCGTCGACAAGCGCGGCACGCTGCCACACCGCCAAGGCCAACGCCACAACACCGGCGGCTAGGAAGACTAGTGGCAAGAAGACGTGCACGCTCACCGCCCGCATTACCCCCAGCACCACCAAGGACAACGCCAAAAGGGTGCGCTGCCACGATAGGCGGGTGCGTTCGGGCTGCAGGCCGGGATCAAATAGTGGGCTAGCCAAGAAACTCGCCCACTACTAGCGCGCCCGCTACCACCATGATCGCCACGACGAGCACCGGGATGGCAAAGCTAAAGGGCAAGGGGCGTTCCTCGCGCATCGCACGTTCGGACTGCTTCCAATGCACCCACGCCACCAGCGGCAGAATAATGGCGACGACCAGCATGAATACCGACACCGCCGAGCGCAATTCGGCCGGCAGGGGAACGTCAAAGGCCTCGAGCGCCACGCCACCAGCAATCAACGCCAGGGAGGTGCGGATCCAAGCCAAGAACGTGCGCTCATTAGCGAGCGTGAAACGCGGATCAGGGTCGGTGCCAACCGCGAACACCGAGCGGGGAAACCTCGAGTCACTCATGGGTACCACTTTATATTCATTCGCCATCCGCGTCGTGATAAGCCCGCGCAACGCACAGCCTTTCCGTAGCCTCAAAGGCGCAGGCCAGCCTCTGAGTAATGGAGCATTCACACCCTATGTACCCACCTGAATCGATGAGGTCAGATGGCGCCGCTAGAGCAAACCCCACGGCCTGCGTGTGGGCGCGAGTGGGTACCAGGCTTTCTGAATTAACCCGCTGTAGCGAGTTATAGTCGGGCCCATGATTGAAGTTGCCGCCGTAGTTTTCCGTAATTCCTTTGGCCATGTCCTCACCGTGCGCAAGAAGTCTTCCACCAAGTTCCAGCTGCCTGGCGGCAAGCTGGAGACCGGCGAAACCCCAGTACAGGCCGCGGCCCGCGAGGTCGCAGAAGAAATCGGCGTTGATGTCCGCCTCCCTGAGCTATCCCTGCTCGGGACCTTCGATGCCCCGGCCGCCAACGAACCCGGCGAAACCGTGCGCGGACGCATTTTTACCTATCCGCGCCCCGTCCTTGCCCGCGCTGCCGCAGAAATTGCCGAGATCGCGTGGGTAGACCCCACCAACCCGGATCGCGAGCTCGCCCACCTCTTGCGTGACAAGGTCTTTCCCGCCCTGCGCTCCTAAAACCCCGACCGGCTCCAAGGCGCTTTCTCGCTTCCTATTGCGCCTTCTGGGAGGACAACTTAGAGTTATTTTCATCAGGATCGATTGATGAAAGGACGTCCCTCCATGCCGCAACCATCCACACCTGGTCCTATCACAACGATTTGTTTCCTCGTCCTCGGAGTTATTAGCTCTGTGATCGCCATTCTCCTGGTGCCCGCCCTCTTCCACGAGGTCACTTCTTTGCGTGCTGCGGCATTTACCGGAAGCTTTATCTTCGGCACCGGCATGCTCGTGCTCTTCCGCCGCTGCGCCGCGTACCAGCGCTAATAGCAGAATTTCAGCCCCTCAACCCGAGCTTTGCGCCGCCACCTGAAATGAGAAAATCCCGAGCTCGCACGCTCGGGATTAGATGGCGGAGATGAGAGGATTCGAACCTCCGGACCCCAGAAGGGTCAACTCCTTAGCAGGGAGCCCCATTCGGCCGCTCTGGCACATCTCCACGGTTCGCAAGGAACCTCGTTTGAGAATACCTGCCTGCCCCGCCGCTGCCAAACTAGCCCCCTGCTTTCACGCCCGCAGCAAAGACGCAGGCCCTAAAGTGGGAGGCATGATTCGCCCAGACCTGAAAGCCATCCCCGCCTACGTCGCCGGTGCGCGCAACGATGACGCGCTCAAGCTCTCCTCTAATGAGGCCGCGCACCCGCCGCTGCCGGAGGCGGCCGCGGCCATGGCGGAGGCCGTGACGAAGGCCAACCGTTACCCGGATATTGCGGCCACCGCGCTGCGCGAGGACCTCGCCGCGCACCTGGGTGTGGAGTATGGACAGGTTGCGGTGGGCACCGGATCGTCCGCGCTGTGCCAACAGCTGGTGGAAATTGCCGCTACCCCTGGTGAAGAGGTCCTCTTCCCGTGGCGCTCCTTCGAGGCCTACCCCATCTTCGCCCAGGTAGTCGGCGCCCACCCCATCCCGGTTCCGCTAGGTGCAGACCAGCGCGTGGATCTGCCGGCCATGGCGGACAAGATTACGGACAAGACCCGGCTTATCTTCGTGTGCAATCCCAATAACCCGTCCGGCACCACAGTGACCAAGGAGGAGTTCGCCGCCTTCATGGATGCCGTTCCTGCCGACGTCCTCGTTGCCCTCGACGAGGCCTATATCGAATACAACCGTGCCACCAACATTCCGTTGGGTACGGAGCTGGTGGGCACCTATCCGAATCTGGTATGCCTGCGCACCTTCTCAAAGGCTTATGGCCTGGCCGGGGTGCGCATCGGTTATGCCTTTGGCCCAGAAAATATTATTGAGGCCCTCAATAAGGTGGCCATCCCCTTCTCCGCCAGCACCGTGGCACAGGTTGGTGCGCGCGCGGCACTGGCGGCGCAGGATTCGCTACGGGAGCGCACCGATGAGGCCGTCGCCCAGCGCGAGCGCCTAGAAGAAGCCTTGCAGGACTGGGGAGTGCCGCATTCCGAGGCAAACCATGTCTGGCTGCCGGCCGCGAATCTGGCCCGCCTTGGTACCCCGCAGGAGGTGGCCGCTCGCCTGGCCGAACACGGCGTGCTCGTGCGCGCGTTTAGCGAAGGCATACGCATTACCGTGACCACCGAGGAAGAAACCGACACCCTGTTGCAGGCGTGGAACGCAACCATAGGAGGCTAAATGCGCTCGCTCATCAACTTCGCCCTGAACGTCTTTGCCATCGCGGTGGCGCTGTGGGCGGTGGTCACCGTCATTCCCGGCATCACCATCACCCCGGCTGAGACTGGCAATTTCATTGCCATCGCCATCGTTTTCATCATTATTAATGCCGTGGTCATGCCGGTTCTGCGCGTCCTCGGCGCGCCGCTGACCTGCCTGACGCTCGGACTTTTCTCCCTCGTCATCAACGGCGCCGCGCTTATCATCGTGGAGTGGGCGCTCAATTCCCTGGACCTGGGAATCGGCCACCTCGTCATCGACTCCTGGGGCGCCGCAATCATCGGCGCCATCGTGCTGTCCATCGTCAGCAGCGTCATCAACTTCTTTACTAGCCCGCTGCGGCAGCGCGATTAGCCTCCCGCAAACGGCGGCAGGACGTCCACCCGGGTAACACCAGCCAGTGGGGAATCCTTGGCGGTGTTCCCGGCGCCGTCGATAAGAAAGCTACAGCGCCCCAAGACCTCTTTCAGGCTCATGCCGGCCTCGGTGGTGCCGGTATGTTCCCTGCCCAGCTGCGCCACCAGAGCACCCAAGGTGGCGGGGGCTTCTACCTGCTCAGAAGCCACGCCCGCAGCGGCACGGGCGGCGGCGAAATAGTGAACGGTCAACATGCCCTCCACTATGCCCCGCACGCCCATGCCCTGTCGAGACCGCGGGTAAACTAGCCGCCATGCGCACACCCGAGACTCACGCGCGCGAGGTCGCCGCGGCCCTGCCCGCACGCCAAACCACCACCGTGCCCCTCACCCAGGCTCAGGATATGGTGCTAGCTGCGGATATCCACGCCGGCTTCCCCTCCCCTCGCTTTGATAACTCCCAGATGGATGGCTACGCCCTCCCGCAGTGTGCGGCCGGGACCTACCCGGTGGGCCCCACCATCGCGGCCGGCACTGAGCCCTCCCAGGTACTCGACGGCCCGCTTGCCGGCGCCTGCCCCATCATGACCGGCGCCAAGGTCCCGGAAGGAACTGCAGCCATCGTGCCCATCGAGCGCTGCGAACCACAAGAATTCCTCTCCCCGGGTGACCGCATTACCGCGCCAGAGGCCTCGCCAGGCCAATTCATCCGCCACACCGGCTCCGACCTGGAAGAAGGCGCCCTCCTCGCCGCCCGCGGCGATAAGCTCACGCCGGTGCGCTTGGCCGCCCTCGCGTCCCAAGGAATCGACGAGGTAGAGGTCTACCGCCCCGCCCGCATCCTTATCTGCACCGGCGGCGCTGAAATCGGTCACGGCAGCGCCGCCATTCCGGATGCCAATGCGCCACTTTTGACGGCAATGGCCGGCCGCGCCGGCATCGACGTCGCGGGCTATATCACTACCGACGATGACCCGCAGTCCCTAGAGCGCGCTTTCGCGGAGGCCATCGCGCAACACCACCCGGATGCCATCATTACCTCAGGCGGAATTTCCGCCGGGAAATTTGAAGTAGTCCGCCAGGTGCTCGATGGCTGGTTCGGCCATGTGGACCAGCAGCCCGGCGGCCCGCAGGGCATCGCCGCATTCGGCGGAACGCCGGTCATCTGCCTGCCCGGAAACCCCATTTCCACCTTGGTAAGTTTCCGCCTCTTTGTCGCCCCTGCGCTCGGTTGGGCTCCGCAGCCTTTCCTCGTCCCCCTTGCCGCGGGCGTCGAGGGCCTCCCGCACAAGGACCAATTTCGCCGCGGGCGCGTCGATTCCCACGCCCATATCCTCGGTGGTGCCAGCTCCCACCTGCTCGCCCAAGCGGCAGACGCCACCCATCTCATCCGCATCCCTGCCGGTCAACGCCTTGAAGAAGGCCAAGAAGTGGAGGTTTACCCACTATGAGCCCACAGCGCACCGCCATCGTCATCGTCGCCTCTACTCGCGCCGCCGCGGGCATCTACGACGATCGCTCCGGCCCCATCGCGGTGGATTTCTTGCGCCGCAAGGGCTTTGACTGTCCCGACGCACGCATCGTCCCCGATGCCGAAATCGCCGCCGCCGTTGCCGCCGCCTTCGCCGAAAAGCCCGCGGTCATCCTGACTTCTGGCGGCACTGGGCTGACACACGATGACCGCACGGTCGAGGCCGTCGCCCCACATATCACCCGCGAGCTGCCCGGCATCGCGGTGGCCTTCTGGCAGAAGGGATTGGAAAGCGTGCCCACCGCGGTGGCCTCTCGCGCCATTGCCGGCGTCAATGACTCCACCTTTGCCATGACGCTTCCCGGTTCTACCGGCGGGGTAAAAGATGGCTGCGCGGTTTTGGAAGAATTGATCGTTCCGATCGTCGATATGTTAGAAGGAAAACATGAGCACTGATCCCTCCTATGTGGCCGAGCAAACCGGCCGCACCATTGGCACGCTGCTGAGTGATCAACCCCTTGAATCCCTCCTTGCCGCTGCCAAGGAAGAGGCCGCCACGGCCGCCATGGGTGCCGTCGTCACCTTTGAGGGCATTGTCCGCGATCACGATGGCGGCCGGCCGAATGTCACCCTTCTTTCCTATAGCGCCCACCCATCCGCGCCAGAGAAGCTACAAGAAGTCGCCGATTCCGTTGCAGCCAACCACCCCGTGCGCCTGTGGGCCGCCCACCGCACGGGGGATCTCAAGATCGGCGACCTCGCCTTTGCCGTAGTAGCGGCCGCCGCGCACCGCGGCGATGCCTTCCGGGCCGCCGAGGAATGCGCCGATCGCGTCAAGGCGGAAGTCCCCATCTGGAAGGAGCAAAGCCACGGCGATGGCTCCACCAATTGGGTGGGCCTGGAATGAGCATCCGCTATGCCCGCCAGGAAGCGCTCTGGGGCGAGGAGGGTCAGCGCAAGCTCAGCGACGCCCACGTAGCGGTCATTGGCGCCGGCGGCCTGGGCTCCCCGGCCCTGCTTTACCTCGCCGGCGCGGGTGTGGGCCGCATTTCGCTTTTCGACGACGACGTAGTCTCCCCCTCCAACCTGCACCGCCAAGTCATCCACACCACCGCCGCCATCGGCACACCGAAGACGGATTCCGCCGCGGCCGCCGTCCGCGCGCTCAATCCAGAGGTGGACATCACCTGCCACGGCCGCCTCGAATCAGCGTCAGCGCTGAAACAATTGCGCGGCTGCGATCTCATCCTCGACGGCACCGATAACTTCGACGCCCGCTACCTCAGCTCCTGGGCCGCCCACGAGCTCGGCATCCCACACGTATGGGCCTCCATCCTCGGCTTCGACGCACAGCTCAGCGTGTTTTGGTCCGGCCACGGCCCCGTCTACGAGGATGTCTTCCCTACAGCTCCCGCACCCGGCGAGGTTCCTTCCTGCTCCCAGGCCGGAGTTCTGGGCCCGGTGGTCGGAGTCGTCGGATCCGCCATGGCCCTCGAAGCCCTCAAACTCATCACCGGCGTAGGCACTCCACTCACCGGCACGCTCGGCTACTTCGATGCCCTTTCCGGTACCTGGGAATACATCCCGCTCCAGTCCACCGGCGCGCAACCAACCCAACCTGCCGACGCCCCCGAAGTCCGCGAGGTTCCCCCGCACGCTCCGCTTATCGACGTCCGTACCTCCCCCGAGCGTGCCCAATCCGCCATCCCCAATTCCACTCACTTTGAGCTCGACCGCATCCTCGCCGGCGAAGATCCCGACATCGAACCAGATGCTGCGGCCGTAATCTACTGCGCCAGTGGCATCCGCTCCGCCCAAGCCGTCGATATCCTCCGCAAACGCGGCTTCCCCCACGTCGTCTCCTTGCGCGGCGGCATCAATTCCTGGCTCGAGCAGCAGTAACCGAATGTCCCTTGACAAGACCGCAGCCTAACGGTCGATTTTGGTTTTATGCTCCTTATTTCGCGCAAAAAGGAACCAGACAAGTGGCCCGAGGAACGGGTAGGCAAATGCCGCCATCACCAGCAATACCTTGACGCCTCCGCTATATCCCGAACGGATGATGGAAATGAGGGAGGCCACCCAAAAGACCAACAGACCAATGACGATGACGGCTCCTAGCCCGCTCCATAGCCAGTCATACGATGCCGGTATCTGCTCCTCGGCCAAGTAGGAAATGTAATTTGTCATAGTCGCCTCAACGTTAACGGTGTTTGAAAGTCCGTACCTCAAGGTAGAAGCTCAATGTAAACGCTGTCTGACCGTGGACTTAATTTTCACTGTCGCCCAGCGAAACCGTCCCACAACGTGAGTAGGCACCCTACCGAATCGGTAGGGTGCCTTAATACTGCACTCCCTCGCTCAGAAGCTATAAGCTTCTATGCTCCTTTAATTTAGAAAGGAAGCTTAGGCAGCTGCGGAGACGGCGGGATTTGAACCCGCGGAGGTATTACCTCGCCGGTTTTCAAGACCGGTGCATTCGGCCGCTCTGCCACGTCTCCACGTTGTATTTCGTAAACGCTCTTCGCGCCTACGAAGCAACTTAGTCAGTGTACTAAATTGATAGCCCGGTTTCCCAAAAAGCCACCTGCAGCACTGAATGTCACCGCAGGATACTCCGAATTTCGTGGCACAGGACACACAAGGTTCGTTAGATTGGGCCCATGACTACAACACACATGAAGGCTATCGTTCAGACCGACCCGCAGGATCGTCGGTCCTTAGAGCTCCGCGAAGTCGATGTCCCGCAGCTGCGCCCCGGCGAAGTGCTCGTCAAGGTGCAGGCAGCCGGCGTTAACCGGGGCGATATCCTGCAGACGATGGGTGCCTATCCGCCGCCACCGGGGGCGTCGGAAATCTTGGGCTTAGAAGCAGCAGGCACCATCGCCGATGCCGGGGATACGAACTGGGAGGTAGGCACCGAGGTGGGCTGCCTGCTTGCCGGTGGTGGCTACGCCGAATACGTTGCGGTTCCGCAGGGCCAGCTGCTTCCCGTGCCCAAGGGGTTGAGCATTGAGGAAACTGCAGCGGTAGTTGAGGTCGGATGCACCGTGTGGTCCAACCTGGGCATTGAGGCGGGCCTTCACGAGGGCCAGCGCGTCCTCATCCATGGCGGGGGTGGCGGCATTGGCACTTTTGCCATTCAGGTAGCCAAGGCGCTCGGCGCAGAGGTGGCGGTTACGGCTGGCTCGCAGGAGAAGTTGGAGCGTTGCCGCGAGCTGGGCGCCGATATTCTCATCAACTATAAGGAGCACGACTTCGTAGAAGAGTTGAAGGGAAGCTGCGATGTCATTTTGGACATCATCGGCGCGAAATATCTGGAAAAGAATATGAAGTGCCTGGCTAAGGACGGCAAGCTCATTATCATTGGCATGCAGGGCGGCACCAAGGCGGAAATCAACTTGGGCGCCATGCTGCCCAAGCGCCTGACCGTCCAGGGCACGACGTTGCGCGCCCGCGACTTAGAAGACAAGGCGCAGATTGTTGCGGGCACGGTAGAAAATGTATGGCCCATGCTGGAAGACGGCCGAGTAAAGCACGCGCTGCATGCTACTTACCCGCTTGCCGACGCCGCCCAAGCCCACACCGCCCTAGACAGCGGCGAGGTCACCGGCACCTTGGTGCTTAACGTTTAGGCCAGCGAGGCTACGACGCGGATGAGATGCTCAACGTCGTGATAGGTGTTGAAGGGGCCGAGCGCAACGGTAACGGCGCCGCCAATTTCTTCCACGCCCATCTCCGTGAGCAACGGGGTCTGCGGGGCAAGCGTGGTAACAAGGCCGTTATCGAAAAGGCGCTTGTACACGGTCTCGGCCGGAACACCCTTTACTGCGAAGGTGAGGCGCGGCAGGCGATCGTCGGAGGCGCCCGCGGCCGCTTCCCCGGTCACGCCAAGAATATGCACGGCGGGCAGGGTGCTCAAGAAGGAATAGAGGTCAGCGCGCAGATCCTCCAAGTAGATGCTGAGCGCATCCATAGAAGTGCGCAGGCGCTTGCGGCGCGAGCCGCTCTCCCCACCGGCGAGGGCGGCAAGATGGTCTACAAGCGGTCCGACACCGCCGGCCAGACCAGAGGAAATGGGCGTTTCCAGCTTGCGGGCGCCCTTGCCGGTATGCACCGGATCGAGGGAGTCGAGGCGGCGGAACATGCGGGTATCGCGGAAGACCAAAGCTGCTAGCTGCGGTCCGCCCAGCAGTCCCAGGTCAAGGCCCAAGATATCGGCGCCGAGATCATCAAAGTTGATGGGGCGGTAGGGGGCGATCGCAGAGACGTCGAGAAGCGTCCAGGCGCGGGAGCGCTCATGGACGGTGTCAATGATCTCGGCGGCCGGGGATACCGTGCCCAAAAGCTCGTGCGCGGCGGAGAAGGCAACGAGTCGCGTGGAGCCATCGACAAGCTCGGCAAATTGGAAACCTGGCAGCTCACCCGTGCCCAAATCTGGCTGGGCCCACCGGGTTTCTGCCTTGACCTCAGAAAACGCCGAGTACAAAGACGGCGGATCCAGTTTGGAGAGCACCACCGAGGAATTGCTGCCCAACAGCGGGCGGGCCGCGTGCGCCAAGGACTGGTACAACACGGGCAAGGACGGGCCAAGCACCACGCGGTCTGCCTTGGATCCGGTCAGATCCGCTACAGCCATGCGTGCGGCGGTGTAATTACCATCGCCTTCCAAACGGCCCGGCGCGGGCGTAGCAGAGTGGGCGCCGCCTGGCCCCTCCTGGGGGGCCACTGCAGTAGACATCCGGAAGGAGCGCGCCACGCCGGAGGCGACGCGCTCAGAGATTTGGGGCACCGCGTGCGCGTTGAGGTAGGTCCAACCATCAGATAGCCCGGTGTATAAACCGCGCACACTGAATACGTCGTAGTGTGCCGAAGCTCCTGCTGGCATTACGGTCCCCTTCTTTATCGCACTAGGCATCGCCACACAGTGGCGGTCGGTTTCCTACTGTATACGCGTTTGTCCCAAGTTTCCCAAATCTGAATTTTCGCTGGATACCGCTGTTTTCGCAGGCTGGCGGCGTGTAGTTCCCGTTTGCCCAGCCCGCGCGCTAGGGTGTTGAGCGTGCAAGATAACAATCAACTGCGCGCTGATATCGCCCGCATGACCTCCCAGCCAGACGGCGAGGCCACCCCAGCGTCCCAGTCCGAGACCCTCAAGGCCGCCTTCGCGGACCTGGTGCAGGGTGCACAGCAGCGCGAGCTGTGGTTCAAACTGGGCATTCAAGATATTAAGCAGCGCTACCGCCGCTCTGTCCTGGGCCCGTTTTGGATCACCATCGCCACCGGCGTGATGGCCCTTGCCTTGGGCCTGTTGTATTCCATGCTCTTCCAGATTCCTGTCGCGGAGTTCCTCCCCCACGTCACCGTGGGCCTTATTATGTGGACCTTCATTTCGGGTTGCATCAAGGAAGGTTCCACCGTCTTCATTGACAACGAGGGCTTGATTAAACAGCTCCCCGCCCCGCTGTCGGTGCACGTTTACCGCTTGGTGTGGCGCCAGACGTTGTTTTTGGGCCATAACCTCATCATCTGGTTACTGCTTATCCTTATCTTCCCGCGCAGCCTAGGCTGGGAGTTCTTCCTCTTCCTCCCCGGCTTGGCCTTGTTGCTGGTCAACGGCGTGTGGGTCACGATGTTCTTTGGCATCATCGCTACCCGCTTCCGTGACGTCGCTCCGCTGCTAGAAGCACTGACCCAGCTGCTGTTCTACGTCACCCCGATTGTGTGGATGACCAATACCTTGAAGGACCAGGGCGGTGCGGTGGCCAGCCGCGCCCGCATCGCGGAAATCAACCCGCTCTACCACTACCTGGAAATCGTCCGTGCGCCCATGATCGGTGAACCGGTGGCCGCCTACCACTGGTGGATCGTCATCGGTTGCACCGTACTCGGCCTGCTCATCGCCGGCTTGGTCATGCGCAAGTGGCGCTTCCGCGTCAGCTACTGGGTTTAAGCCCACGCCCTGCACTTCCTGAGATTCCTGGAAAGGATACAGACTGATGGTCTCGATTGATACGTATAACGCGTGCGTGGACTTTCCCATCTTTGATGCCAAATCCCGCTCGCTAAAGAAGGCCATGCTTTCTTCCGCTGGCGGCGCCATTGGCAAAAACGCCCAGAATACCGTCGTGGTGGAGGCACTAAAGGATATTAACCTGCACCTGCGCGAGGGCGACCGTGTGGGTTTGGTGGGCCATAACGGCGCCGGCAAGTCCACCCTGCTGCGCCTTTTGTCTGGCATTTACGAGCCCACCCGCGGTTCTGCCGATGTACGCGGCCGCGTGGCCCCCGTCTTTGATTTGGGCGTGGGCATGGACCCAGAGGTCTCTGGCTACGACAACATCATTATCCGTGGCCTCTTTTTGGGCCAGTCCATCAAGCAAATGAAGAAAAAGATGGATGAGATTGCGGAGTTTTCTGAACTCGGCGATTATCTCTCCATGCCGCTGCGCACCTATTCCACCGGTATGCGCGTGCGCTTGGCGCTCGGCGTGGTGACGTCCATTGAGCCGGAAATCCTGCTGTTGGATGAGGGCATCGGCGCCGTCGACGCTGCTTTCATGGCCAAGGCCCGTGTACGCCTACAAGAGCTGGTGAAGCGCTCCGGCATCCTGGTCTTTGCCTCCCACTCCAATGACTTCTTGGCGCAGCTGTGTAATACCGCGCTGTGGATCGACCACGGCGAGATCCGCTCGGTGGGCGAGGTTTCCGAGGTCGTCGGGGAATACGAAGGCCCTGAGGTGGGTGAGTACGTGCGCGACCTGCGCGAGCGTTTTGAAAATGAGGACACCAGCGGCAACTAGCTGAGCATACGCAGCAACTGGTCCCCCACACCTTTCACGTCCACCCGCAGCCCTTCCGGCCAGTGATAGTCCGTGGCGCTAAGTCGCGCGCTAACCACCGGCCGGTTAATTTTTTCTGGGCCGGCAGGCTCTTCCTTTTTCTCGGTACTTATGCGGTAGCCCATCTTTTCACTCACCCGGGCTGAGGCAAGGTTGGTCTCTATCCAACTGGTGCGCAGCGAATGCGCATCGAGGTGGGAGAAGGAAAACTCGGCCACCGCTTGGCGGATAAGCGTGCCATAGCCTTGGCTTTGGAAGCGGTGTAATACCCATGATGCGGTTTCCACCTCCCGCGCGGCCGCAAAGTTTTCTGCCACCAAGTCCACCACACCCACCATTTCTTGGGTTTCTACGTCGCGGGCGATGAAATCCAGGGTCCACTTTTGGGGACATAGCTTTGCACGATGCTCCCACCGGTGCTGCGTCATGGCGGCGGGGGTATTCATCTTCTTATCAAAGAGCCAAGGAAAGGCGTGCTCTGGGATATTCGCGCCATAGATATCTGCCGCACCGACTTGGGCCACGCACGCGATGTCTTCATCGCGCATGACGCGCAGGTCGACTCCACGGCCAGTATCATCGCTGGCCCGTATGGTCACCGCAAAAGGCGGCCAGATAATTTCCATACGCTTCACAGTATCCACAAAGCTGCGGTCATATCTACTTTTCGCTTCATCCACGCGGAGTGTTTCTACGCTGGTCCCCTACCCCGGTGGCAAGATGGAACCCATGACTGCCACCCTGACTTCCACCGGTTCCACCGCCGCCGTCATTGTTACCCATCAGCGCGCCGAGCTACTGCGGGCCTCGCTTGAACAGGTAGTCCACCAAACCCACCCCGTGCAGTGGGTAGTCGTGGTGGATAATGGCGCGGAAGATGCGGTGCGCGAACTCGTCGAATCCATGGCGGGTGACCGGGGCGTCTACGTGCCTTCGGAAACCAACCTGGGCGGCGCCGGGGGCTTTGCACTGGGCTTTCTTACCGCTCTTTCTTTGGGCGCCGATGCCGTGTGGTGCGCCGATGATGACGGCCGCCCTGCCGATCACGCGGTACTAGCAGAGCTGTATCGGGTGGCGGAAGCCAACCGCCTACATGAGGTCTCCCCGGCGGTATGCAATATTGACGATCCCGGCCGCCTCGCCTTCCCCCTGCGCCAGGGGCTGGTATGGCGCCGCCGGATGGACGAACTGGAGGGCGATTTCCTGCCCGGCATCGCCTCACTTTTTAACGGCGCGCTGATTTCCGCCGCGGCCATGGAGATCATTGGCGTGCCGGACTACCGGCTGTTTATCCGCGGCGATGAGGTGGAATACCACCGCCGGCTGGTTAATTCCGGTCTCTCCTTCGGCACGGCGCTGACCACCAGCTACCTGCACCCGGACGGATCGGATGAGTTCAAGCCCATCCTGGGCGGCAAGATGCATACCCAGTACCCAGAAGGTGAGTTCAAGCGCTTTTTCACCTACCGCAATCGCGGCTACCTGCTGTGGCAGCGCGGCATGCGCAAGCTACTACCCCAGGAATTTGCCCGCTTTGGCTGGTTCTTCTTGGTCCAGCGCCACGATCCGGCCGGCTTTATCGAATGGCTCAAGCTCCACAACCGCGGGCGCCAAGAAGATTTCCGCCGACCTCACCAGGGCTAGGACGGATCCTGCTTGGCGACGCCCCGGACCCCCGCCTTCCTAAAAATCCAGCGTTGCACCGCAAAATTCACCGCGGTGGCTTTGGCTTGGAAGGTCCAGCGGCGATTGAGCAGATAGGCCGCCCAGGTACCGACGATAAAGCCCACCGCCCGCGCCGCGCCACGTCCGTGAGGAGGCTGCTGCCATCTATTTTTCCTTAAAGATAAAGGCCCTTTGAATGGCAAAATTGGTCACGGTGGCCACGCCTTGGGCGATGACGAAGGCGATGGTGTCTTTCACCGCCCCCTCAAAGCCGAGGGCCATAAGCGGCTCATTGAGCACCCAATACAGAAAGTTTTGGACCGCAAAGGTAGAGGCGTACAAGATGCCCACGGTCGCGGCCGTGCGGCCAGACACCTTGGCCCCAAAGGTCCACCGCGCATTGGCTAGGTAGGCGGCGATGGTGCCAAAGACCCAACCGATGGCCTTGGCGGCGGAACGGTGCAGCCCCAAATAGGTCAATAGCAGCGTGAGACCATAGTCAATGGCGGCGGTAAATACGCCCACGGAAATAAAACGCACCAGCTGGGTGTGCAGCGAGGTGGACGAGGGCTTTACTTCTACGGCGTCGTCAGCGGAATTAGTCACGAGTGAGTAGCCTACCCGCGCAAGAGCGCTCGGTACATGTCCAACCGATCCACCGGCGCGGCGGATTCGGCGCCATAAGCGCCTATCCCGGCCAATTGCTGCAACGACGCCGCACACAGCTCCCGCACGTCGGCGCCGGAGAGCGCCGTGCCATCGTCATTGACCCAGCCGAGCGCATCCATGGTGGTCTCCACGACGGAATCGGTCAGCTCCGCGCCACCCATGCAGGATAGGGCCAGCGCCATGGACCAAAAGGCGTCTTTGCCTTCATGGGTCACCTCGCGCGGCAGGCTGGCGAGCACGCGGGCGGTATGCGGCGTGAGGTCGGTTTCCCTGCCTAGGTCCATCGCTTGCAGCAGCGGGACAAAATCATAGAGTTTGGTGCGCTCAATCAAATTGCGCACGGGGGACGATACCGCGGAAAAGACTTCATCGGTAACTTCCTGCCCGGTCAATTCGCGGTTGACGCTGGTCAGCTCAAAAGGCTGAAAGAGCGATCCGGAGCCACCCACACACAACGCCTCTGGGGTGCCATTATCGCGGGGATAAATCTCGGCTACTACTAGCTCGAAGTCCCACAGTCCCCAGGCGAAGTCGATTTGATCGCCCTCGCGCCACAGGAATTCGGAGGCCTGGCGCTCCGGATCGATGCGCGGGCCACGGGCCTCGGTGTGTTCATAAAAGTGCCAGGGGGATTCCTCCTCCGGCAGGCCAAAGCAGATGCGCAGCACGCGGTGCAGCTCGGTGAAGGTCAGGGCATCGCTAAAACCTATCTGGCGGTGCACCTCGCCATCGGCGCGAATATTCGCGGCTTGGCAAATGATGGTGAGGGGCTCGCGCTTGAGGGATACCACGCCATCGGCGCGTTTGGCCCGCGCCTGTGCGATATCGGTGACCCCTGCGTTCATGAGCCCCACCATACGCAAGTTTTAGGAAGCTAGTTTTGCAATATCCCGTGCTTCTAGCTCACTAATGAGGAACGTCAGCGCCGCACCAATGGCACCCAAGAGGGTCCACGGCCGCTTGGCACCGCGCTTGCGCAGGAACTTCACCATGCGGCGGGAAAGGGCAACGTTCATCCAGCCGCCCAGGATGAGCAGCAGCACCACTGCGGCAAAAATAGCCCACAGCTTGAGGCCTTGATCGGCACTATCCTGCGGCGAGCGCGGCTCATCACCATCCTGCTCAGCGTGCGCGTTGGTGTAGGCCACCAGGGCGCCAAAGCCAAAGAAAGACAAGGTATACGCGGTGATCAAACCGCCCTTGGACGTGATCCAATCCGGATAGGAGGTCGCAATGCCCACGGCGGCAGCCTGGGTGATGCGGCCAGCCAGGGTGTCATCGAGGGCGTAGTTGTCTTGGCGCTGATCGTGCATCTCACGGTTGTTGGTCATAGCGACTACTTTAAGCGGCGGTAAGCTAATGCGCATGTACTCGGAAAAGACAGAGCATATGACGCCGGCGCAACAGGCGGCACAGGATGTGCGCGCGGAGGACGATAAGCGCAACGGCCACTTCGAGGCCACGGAGCATACCGATGTGCCGTTGAGCCCTTTCATGACTCGCCTGATGGCAGAGGAATTGCCCATGCTGGATTCCTCCTCACGGGCTCGCGTCTATGAACTTTTGCGGGAGTATGATGGACCGATTATTGAATCCCAGGAGGAGCTGCCGGAGGAGATCCGCACACTCATGGATCTGTAAACGGGCACATTCGGGCAGTACAAACGTCCGTTTTGTACCGAATATCACTCGGGTCACTCCAACCACCCTCGTGTGAGCTAGGTAGGCTAGAGAAGCGACATAAATCCGTCGAGCAAAGAGTAAGAGATGGAATTACATACCACTGAAAAGTCCCTGCACGGCTGGGGCCGCACCGCCCCGACGACCGCCCACGTTCTCGCCACCGAAGACGTGGACGTCATTAAGAAGGCCGTGGCCCAGGTTGCAGAAGATAACTCGGATAAGCCCGCCCACCTGCGCCGTGGCGTCATCGCCCGCGGTATGGGCCGCTCCTACGGTGACCCCGCCCAAAATGGCGGTGGCCTGGTCATCGACATGCAAAAGCTCAATAAGATCCACTCCATCGACCCGGAGTCCGCTCTGGTGGACGTCGATGGCGGCGTCACCTTGGATCAGCTGATGAAGGCCGCCCTGCCATATGGCCTGTGGGTTCCGGTTCTACCGGGCACCCGCCAGGTCACCATCGGTGGTGCTATCGGCCCGGATATTCACGGCAAGAACCACCACTCCGCCGGTTCCTTTGGTAACCACGTGGTCTCCATGGAGCTGCTCGTGGCCGATGGACGCGTGCTGCACCTGACCCCGGAGGGATCCGAGGATGACCCGAGCGGCGACCTCTTCTGGGCCACCGTCGGCGGCATGGGCCTGACCGGCATCATCCTGCGCGCCACCATCCGCATGACCAAGACGGAAACCGCCTACTTCATCGCGGATACAGACCGCACCGATAACTTGGATGAGACCATCGCCTTCCACTCCGATGGTTCCGAGCACAACTACACCTATTCTTCCGCCTGGTTCGATGTCATTTCACCAGAACCAAAGCTGGGCCGCTCCACCATTTCCCGCGGCTCGCTGGCCACCCTGGCACAGCTGGAAGAGCTCGCCCCGAAGCTGGCCAAGGACCCACTGAAGTTCAATGCGCCGCAGCTGATGACGGTGCCGGATATCTTCCCGTCCTGGACCATGAATAAGCTCTCCCTCTCCGCTGTGGGTCTGGCGTACTACACCATGGGCGCACCGGCGAAGAACCAGGTCAAGAACCTGACGCAGTTCTACCAGCCGCTGGATCTCATCGGCGAGTGGAACCGCGGCTACGGTTCCAAGGGCTTCCTGCAGTACCAGTTCGTGGTACCGACCGAGGCCGTGGAGCCGTTCAAGGAGATCATCCGCGATATGCAGCGCTCCGGCCACTACTCCGCCCTCAACGTGTTCAAACTCTTCGGTGAAGGCAACCGCGCGCCGCTGTCCTACCCGATGCCGGGCTGGAATGTCTGCGTGGACTTCCCCATCCGTCCGGGCCTGGGCAAGTTCCTGGATGACCTGGACCGCCGCGTGATGGAATTCGGCGGCCGCCTCTACCTAGCCAAGGAATCCCGCACCTCCGCGGAGAACTTCCACAAGATGTACCCGGGCATGGAAGGCTGGCTGAAGACCCGCAACGAGATCGACCCGACCGGCGTCTTTGCCTCCGATATGTCCCGCCGCCTCGAGCTGCACTAATCACTGGAAATAACACCTTTAAGGAGATTTACTGACCATGCTTAATGCAGTAGGCCAAGCACAACACATCCTGCTTCTGGGCGGCACCTCTGAGATCGGCCTCGGCGTCGTCTCCGAGTTCCTGCAGCGCGGCCCGGCCAAGGTCACCCTGGCCGCCCGCCCGGAGTCCCCGCGCATCGCCCAGGCCAAGGCTGACCTAGAATCCCGTGGCGCTGACGTAGAGGTCTTGGACTTCGATGCCACCGACTTCGACTCCCACCCAGACGTTATTAATAAAGCCTGGGCCCGCGGCGACGTCGACGTGGCCATCGTCGCCTTCGGCACCCTGGGTGACCAGGAAGAGCTGTGGCAAAACCACGACAAGGCCGTCGCCTCCGCACAGACCAACTACACCGCACCGGTGTCCGTAGGCGTGCTCTTGGGCGAGAAGTTCAAGCACCAGGGCCACGGCACCATCATCGCTATGTCCTCCGTGGCAGGCATGCGCGTGCGCCGGTCCAACTTTGTCTACGGCGCCTCCAAGGCCGGCGTGGACGGCTTCTACATCAACCTGGGCGAGGCCCTGCGCGGCACGGGCGCCAACGTGCTGGTCGTCCGCCCGGGCCAGGTGCGCACCAAGATGTCCGCCGAGGCTGGCGACGCCCCACTGACCGTCAACGTCTCCGACGTTGCCGAGGCCACCGTCAAGGCCGTGCTCGAGGGCAAGCAGTCCATCTTCGTACACCCACTGTTTGAGTACGTGTCTTTGGCATTCAAGTTCATCCCGCAGGCCATCTTCCGCAAGCTGCCGTTCTAAAACGCCGCATCTTTCCGCGCTGGCGCTAGCCGGTCGGCTCGCCTCCGCCCCGCCCCCGCTCTTTCGCCTCGCCGCACACCCCGCGGCGAGGGAAGTGACGGGGGCGGTGGTGTATCAGGAGGACGTCGGCAGGCAAGTACTGTCCTGCCCGCGCCAAATCTGGGTTGTGGGGCTTGGGTATGCGAAACTAATGGGCATGACAAGCACCGCTGTACCCGCCCAGTCAACGCCCGTGAGCGAGGATAACCGCACCGAGGCCTACCGCGCCGATGCGCTGACCCCTCGCGCGACCTTGCTGGGTATTGTGCTGGCCGCCCTGGCCGGTGGCGTGGTAACGCTGCTGGGCTGGTTTGCCTTCAAGACGGTCTCGCTACCGTCCTTTAATACCTCCATGGTCACCCGCGCGTTGACCACGGTGGGTGTGGTGCTCACGCTGGCCCTGGCCGGCGGGCTGTGCGTGTGGTGGCTCTATGACCACTACAAAGATTCCTTTGCCCGGCCGCGCTGGCGGGCCTGGCTGACCTACGCAGTCACCTACCTCTCCCCGGCCCTGTTGACCCTGGCTGCCGTGGGCCTGCCGCTGTCCGCCTCCCGCTTGTGGCTCGATGGCGTGCAGGTGGACCAGGCCTTCCGCACCCAGTTCCTCACCCGTTCGGTGGATGAGATGGGCTATGCGGACATGAACTACCAGGACATGCCGTCCTTTTACCCCATTGGCTGGTTCTGGTTGGGCGGCCGCTTGGGTGCGCTCATGGGAATTCCGGGCTGGGAGGTCTACCAGCCCTGGGCGCTCATCTCCATTGCCGTGGCCGGCTGTATTTTGGTGCCCATCTGGCAGCGCCTGACCAGTTCCCTGCCGGTCGCCACCGCCATCGCCCTGGTGACCACCGCGATTACGCTCACCATCGCAGCCGAGGAGCCCTATTCCGCGGTCATTGCCATGGGGCTGCCCGCCATTGCGGTACTTAGCGCCCGCGCCTTCCGCGGCTCCTGGCTGGCCACCCTGGGAGTAACGCTCTACCTGGGCATTTCCGCTACGTTCTATACCCTTTTCACCGGTGCGGCCGCACTTACCGTAGTCAGCCTCATCGCGCTGTTTACCGCGCTCTATGAACATACGTGGCGCCCCATCCTGCGCCTGGTGATCATGGCGGTAGGCTCCATTGCCATCGCGCTTATCGCCTGGGGGCCCTACCTATGGGCGGTCATGCACTCACCGGCGCCGCTGCAAACCACCGCGCAGCACTACCTGCCGGAGGAAGGCACACAAATTCCAGTGCCTTTCCTGTCTTTCAGCATTGTGGGCTTCCTCTGCCTCATGGGGCTTATTTACATCGTCATCCGCCTCAATGACGTGGAGGTACGCGCGCTGGGCATCTCCCTCCTTGGCACCTACCTGTGGACCGTGGTGTCTATGGTGGCAACCCTGGCCGGTACCACGCTGCTCAGCTTCCGCCTCGAGGTCATCGTGGTGCTCCTCTTTGCCACCGCCGGCATCCTGGCCCTGGCAGAGATTCGTCTACTCGGCGTGCACCGCCTCTACCCGGCGCGTTTCTCCCACACCACCAATAAGCAGATCACCGCGGTCTTTGGCATCATCTTGGCCCTGGCCGGCGTCTTCTATGCGCAGCAGATCCCAGAGGCCAACGAGGACGCCATCGATCACGCCTATAGCGATACCGATGGCTACGGCGAACGCGCGGACCGCTTCACCAGCGATTCCGCCCACTACTACCTAGATATCCACAACTTCATTCAAGACCAGGGCTATACGCCGGATGAAACGGTGGTGCTCACGGATGAGAAGACCTTCATGTCTTATTACCCCTACTGGGGCTTTAACGCCTTTACCAGCCACTACGCCAATCCCTTGGGCGAGTTCAGCACCCGCAACGAGCAGATTGAAACTTGGGCTAATGACTCCTGGGATATGCAGCCGGAGGAGTTCCGCAAGGCCTTGGATTCTGCCGCCTGGCGCGGCCCGGATGTCATGATGTTCCGCGGCGACCTGGAAAATAAGGACGATGGCTTCAAGTTCCACCTGGCAGAGGATATCTATCCCAACCAGCCGAATATTCGCTACCGCGCGGTCTTCTTCAACGCCGACGTTTTTGATGAAGGCTGGAAGTTGCAGCAAACCGGCCCCTTTGTAACAGCCGTTCGCACCAAGTAAGTTCACCCACACTTCCCGCCCGTGGCAGGGTGTGCCCGCGGGCCGAGGGGGTTATCTGACGTAAACTAATCGCCGTGTCAGATAGCCTCACTACGAATACCACCCAAGCGCGACCTGCCGCTGCCGGCTCCCGCTTCACCGCCGCCCCCGCGGGCCTGCGGTGGACCGCAATCATTGCCGGGCTGATTGGTTTCCTGTGTTTTGTAGCGACCCCGCTACTGCCGGTGACCCAAACCCAGTCCTCTTATGATTGGCCGCAGCATGATTCCGTGCAGTCCATCAACGCGCCGCTCATTTCCGTCGCCCCAGAGGACCTGAAGGCCACCATCCCCATCTCCGCAGTCGATGAACTGCGCGAGGGCCAGTCCATGGTCTACGGCACCGTCCCGCCGGAGTCCAAGAAGGCCTCCAACCGCGGCCTTTTCGTCCGCGCGAATGACGAGGGCCTGTCCGTTGTGTCCTTGGATGAGGTGCTGCTTACCCTCAACGCCAAAGAGGTAGCCAAGCTCCCCAAGGACGCCAAAATTGAAATTTCCGCTACGGGCGATGGCACCTCCGTGAGCGTGGGCGATCATGAAAAGACCACCGAGGAGGATCTGCGCCCGCAGGTCACCGGTGTCTATACCGAAATAGACGATAAAGCGGACGTGCAGGCCCTGCTTGACGACGGCCTCAATGTGCACGTCGATATCAACTCCCGCTTCACCTCCTCCCCGACGGTGCTCAAGACCATCGCCATGTGGCTGGGCACCGCTATGATGGTTGTGTCACTGTTCTGCCTATGGCGCATCGACCGCCTCGATGGCCGCCGCTTTGGCTTCATGCCTAAGACGTGGAAGAAGGTGCGCCCGCTCGATGGCGTGGTGGCCGCCGTCTTGGGATTTTGGTATATCTTCGGCGCCAATACCTCCGATGATGGCTTCATCTTCTCCATGAGCCGCGTCTTCGATCACGCGACCTACATGGCCAACTACTACCGCTGGTACGGCGTGCCAGAGGCGCCCTTCGGCGCCCCCTATTATGACCTGGTTGCCGTTCTCTCCCAGATTTCCACCGCCTCGGTCTTCGTGCGCTTGCCCGGCCTGATTTCTGGGCTCATCATCTGGTTTATCCTCTCCCGCGAGATACTCCCGCGCTTTGGCCAGCTTGTCGACGGCCGCCGGGTCGCCCACTGGACCGCGGCGCTTATGTTCTTGGCCTTCTGGCTGCCCTATAACAACGGCACCCGCCCCGAGCCCATCGTGGCGCTTGGCGTGATGTTTACCTGGGCCTCCTTTGAGCGTGCCATTTCCACCCACCGCCTGCTCCCAGCGGCCGTGGGCACCATCGCCGCAACCATCACCTTGGCCGCCGGCCCCACCGGCCTTTTTGCCGTGGGCGTATTCCTCGTCAGCCTGCCGCACCTCTTCCGCACCATGGCCGAGCGCGTGCCTTCCATGGGCGGTGGCGCCCTCGGCTGGCTTTCGCTCATTGCGCCATTCCTGAGCGCTGGCACCGCCATCATGGTCGCCGCCTTTGGTGACCAGACGCTGTCTACCGTGCTGGAATCCACTCGCGTGCGCTCCGAGGTCGGCCCCTCCCTGCCGTGGTACGCCGAGTACGCGCGCTACTCCACCCTTTTCCAGGAATCCGTGGATGGCTCGCTGACCCGCCGCTTCGCGGTCTTCACCATGCTCTTCTGCCTAGTGCTCATCGTGGCGGCCTTTATCAAGGACCGCCGCGTCGTTGGTGCTGCCGTCGGCCCGACCCAGCGCCTGCTCATCATCGTGGCGCTGTCCATGTTCTTCCTCATGTTCACCCCCACCAAGTGGACCCACCACTTTGGCATCTACGCCGGCGTGGCCGGTGTCATCGCCGCCCTCGGTGCTGTGGTGCTCTCTCAGTTTGCGCTGCGTTCGCCGCGCGCTCGCACCTTCGCCATCGCCGCGGTGGTCTTCTTGCTCGCCATCTCCTTCGCCGGCTGGAACGCCTGGTGGTACGTATCCTCCTTTGGCATTCCGTGGTGGGATCGCACGGTGCAGCTCAAGGCCATCGAGGCCAATAAGGTGCTGCTCGCCATCGCCCTTATCATCTTCGCCATCGGCGTGGTGCAGTCCCTGCGCCATAGCTACCGCAAGTCCCAGGCAGAAGAGGCTGGCGCACTCGCTGAGTTTGAAAAGAATGCCGCCGCCAAGGTCTCACGTTCGGCCGGCATCATGTCCGCGCCCATCGCCCTGGCCTGCGCCATCGTGGTAGCCCTTTCTTGTGCTTCCTTTGCCAAGGCCACCGTCTCCCAGGCGGATTCCTACTCCGTGGGCAAGGGCAACCTGGCTTCTCTGCGCGGCAATACCTGCGCGCTGGCGGATCAGACCATGGTGGAGACCAATACCAATGACTCCTTCCTGACCCCGGTGGACGGCGACTTGGGCGATTCCCTGGTGGATGAGGACGAAACCCACACCGGTTTCGATCCGAACTTCATCCCCGAATCCATCGAGCCGGAAAACCAGAACTCCGCCTCCGTGGGTGCCATCGCAGATGGCTCCAGCAATTCCTCCTCCGATAGCGCGGATACTGCCACCTCGGGCGCGGATACCGAATCCGGCGGCGCGAGCGAGTCTTCCGATTCCCAGGAGTCGAAGGATAAGAAGGACAAGAAGTCCAAGGAAACCACCAATACCTCTGAGGGCGGCGTGCGCGGCACCCAGGGCGTCAATGGTTCCACCATGCACCTGCCGTTCAACCTGGACTACACCAAGGTGCCGGTGCTCGGTTCCTATAACGAAGACCAAGACTCCACCTCTGAGGTGACCACTAAGTGGTATAACCTGCCAGAGGCCAAGGACAATACCCCGGTTCTCGCCGTGTCCGCAGCCGGCAATATCTACCACCACGATGTCAACGGGGTGGAGCAAGAAGGCATGGAGCTTCGCCTCGAGTACGGCACCATCGATGACTCCGGCAAGGTCACCAATACCGGCGAGGAAGAACTCTCCGCCGTCGGCGCCACGCCGAAGTGGCGCAACCTGCGCCTGCCGCTGGATAAGCTGCCGCAGGACGCCAACGTGGTGCGCCTGGTAGCCACGGATGATTCCACCGATGAGGAAGATTGGCTGGCCTTTACCCCGCCGCGCGTACCGGAGCTGGATACCATCAATAACCAGTTCTCCAAGGACACCCCGGCGCTGCTGGACTGGGCCGTAGCCCTGCAGTTCCCATGTCAGCGCACCTTCGACCACTTTGCCGGTGTCACGGAAATCCCGGAGTACCGCGTCCTGCCGGATTCCTCGGCGCAGACCTCGCTAACGGACTTCCAGTCCTTCTCCGGTGGTGGCGCCATGTCCACCGCGGAGGCGGTCAACTACTCCTATGAGATCCCGAGCTACCTCAATAATGACTGGGCCCGCGATTGGGGTGCCATTGAAAAGTACGAGCTGCGTACCGATTCACAGGGCAATGCCCCAGTCCCCGCCGAGATCGATTATGAGGACGTTACCCGTTCCGGTCTGTGGAAAGACTCCGAGATGAAGATTCGCCCCGAGGGCGAGGAGTAGTCTCACCTGCGGCAGCGCCTCGGCCCCGCTGCGGGGCGCGCAACCGCCGCACAACCCAATCGCCTAGGAAAAAGATCACAAGCGAGGCGCCAAAGAGCGGCGCGATGATCGAATAGGCCATCACCCCCGCCAGCACGGCGGGGGTAATTTTTAGCTCGGGCAGGCTGCGTCGCGGTTTCTTCCACCACATCCACAGGCCCGCAATGCTCACCACGAGCAGGCCGAGGGCGAGCACCGCCAATGCAACCTGGCTATAGATTCCAAAAAGCGTACCCATGTGCAGCTGGATGAGCCACGAGGTTAGCTGTGCCGCAAGCGGCCAGTCGGCCGAATTGATGCGGTCGATGACCTCCCCGTTCGGAGTAACCGCCACGGCGTCGCTGCGTAACTTGAAGGCCGCACGAGCCTCCCGCACGCCCCACGCATCGCCGGGCTTTTCCGGTGGGGTCATTTCCAGCACTCCGGTCAAACCCTGGCTACGGGCGGTCGATTCTGCAGTTTGGGCTCCGGCGAGTTCTGCGGCACCGTGGTGTCCCGTATGCCCGGCGTGACCCGCGTGCCCGGCGTGGTTGGCATGCTCCCCCGCCCCAGTACTAGCCCCCGCTTCTGCAACGGAGGTCGCCACGGACGGTTCCTTCCAATTAAGTTCCTCCCGCACCTTGCCAATACCTGTGCCCGCCACCAGCGACCATGTCAGGCCGGTAACGGTAAGAAAGAGGAAGCCCGGCAACAACCAGGCACCCACGCGGGCGTGCAGCGCCAGTACCGTGGAGCGCTTCTTCTTATTCCTTTGTTTACGCTTGAGCCACAGGTAGAGACCGAGGATGCTCAGCGCGCCGAGCCACGAGGCCGCAAGTTCGGCATAGAGACGGCCAGGCTCGCCCAACCATAGGGTGCGGTGGCCATTAGAGGCCCACGTACGGAAAGGCAGCGCCCGCGAGCCGCCATATTGTTGTAGTTCGCCAGTGATGTGCAGGTCCACCGGGTCTACAAAGACAGCGTGGGTATAGCTGGAATTGGGGGCGGTGGGGTCGTCGAAAAGCACGCGGGTGGTCTCTTGCGGGTCTTCGGAAGGCTCAACCCGAACCACCGTCCCATCCGGGTGCTGGCGCTGGGCGGCGGCAATCTGTTCATCAAGGCTGCGCGGGCTGCCTTGCGCGGTGGCTGTCACCTCATCGTGGTAAATCCACGGTTCAAAGGTGGGCGCCAAGGCATAGAGAAACCCGCTTAACGCTGCGACAATGAGAAAGGGCGCAATGATTACGCCGGCGAATTTATGCAGGCGCGATAGCGCGCCATGAGTGGATATGGTCATGCGGAACTAGTCGCAATCCTATTGAAACTAGTTCCCTTTTAGCATGGAACCTCCAGGCAATTGTTATTTTTCTAGCTCTCTTGCCAGGAACGCGGCCGCATCCCGCACGCGCTGACGGGCAACCGCCGGGGTAGACACGCGGTGGGTGGAAACATAATCGCGCGCCACGGCGCTGGGCACAGAAACACGCGCAGCAATCTCATCCTCGGTCGCGGTCTGGACGAAAATATCCGGGCAGAGCTTAGAAAGGTCCGCCGGGATTGCATAGCCGGCACGGAGATCCTTAGGCAGATTTGCCAGGGCACCGAAGTCGGGGAAGGTGAGTAGGAGGGCGTCGGCAGGCGCCAGCGCCGCCAGCGCCCCGCCGGAGGAATAACCCCAGGTAGTAACGCTAGAAGCACCCTGCACGCGGGCATAGTCGATGGCTTGCTGCACGGCAGTGACCATCTCCGCCACGGTGTGCTCGGGGGCAAGCGGATAATCCACGTCAATGATGGTGGTGCCGGATAGCTGCGCGGCAGCGGCTACCTCGGGGCGCCACTGCATCTCCAGCGCTTGGCCATCGCCGCGCCACCAGCCGCCCGAATGCAGCGACACCGCCCACCGGCTGGTGGGGGTGCTGGGCCGGAAAATGGCACCCACCTCGGATTCTTCTACGCTAATGTCCTCCGTGTACGCAGTACCTGGCAGCGCATGATCCACCGCAGTACCGAGCACCATCATTGCCGCGTGGGTGATTCGGTCCGGCAAGAGCGCGCAATATTGGTCCGCCTCAGGGGAGCCGCCCCCGGCCCACGGCGGGCGAAAATCCGGGGTGTCATAGTGGGCATCGATATAGGCAACAAGCTGCTCGAGCTGTTCCTTCTCCTCCATCTGGCGGTCTTGGCCGCCGATGTGCCATTCCTGGCCGGGCTCCAGCGGGCGGTGCGGGTCCTGGTTAGCATCTGCGTTAGTCATGCCACCGAGCCTACGCGCACCGCCTACCGGCTAAAAGGGCTACCAGATGGTGACGCGGTCCTCTGGCGCAATGTACATGGCGGAATCCTCCGCTACGTCAAAGGCCTCGTAGAACTCCGCGATATTGGCAGCGATAAGGTTGCAGCGGAACTCCGCCGGCGAGTGCGGATCAATGGCCAGGTACTGGGTGGCCATCTCCGGGCGGATGGCGGTGCGCCACACGCGGGCCCAGGATAGGAAGAAGCGCTGCAGGCCGGTGTAGGTGTGCTCGGCCAACTCCGGCTCGGCGCCGTCTACCTCGAACTTCTCCTCCTTGCCCTGCAGGTCAATGCCCTTATCGGCGCAGTAGTTCTTGAAAGCCACCACGGCGATGCCCAGACCGCCGAGGTCACCGATATTCTCGCCCAGGGTGAAGCTGCCGTTGACACCGGTGGAGTCGATGCCAGCCTCCTTGAGCACCGTCGGTACCTGACCATTGAACTGCTCCACCAGCTTGGCGGTGAGCTTGTCAAAGGCCGTGCGGTCCTCCTCGGACCACCAGGAGTTCAGGTTGCCCTGGCCATCAAATTGCGAGCCCTGGTCATCAAAGCCATGTCCGATCTCATGGCCGATGACGGCACCGATGGCGCCGAAGTTTTCTGCGGCATCGGCCTCCGGGTTATAAAACGGCGGGCGCAGGATGGCGGCCGGGAAGGTGATGTCATTGACCACCGGGTTATAGAAGGCATTGACCGTCTGCGGGGTGGTCACCCATTCATCGCGGTCGGCCGGCTTGCCAATCTTGGCCAGCTCAAAGTCATGGGAGAACGCGGAGCCGGCGCGGGCATTAGCCAGCAGGTCCGCGCCCTTGCCAGAGACCTCGAGCCCGGAGTAATCGCGCCAGGAATCCGGGAAGCCAATCTTGGCCTTGAACTGGGAAAGCTTTTCCAGCGCGCGCTCGCGGGTGGCCGGCGTCATCCACTCCAGCTGGGAAATGCGCTCACGGTAGGCGGCGATGAGGTAGTCCACCAGCTCATCCATCTCGCGCTTGGAAGAGGCCGGGAAGTGCTTATCCACGAATACCTGGCCAATCTCTTCGCCCACGAGGGACTCGGCTAAGCCCACGGCGCGCTTCCAGCGGTCGCGCTGCTGGGTAGCGCCGGAGAGCTTGGTGCCATAGAACTCGAAGTTCTTCGCGCCTACTTCCTCCGGCAACATGGCCGCGCGGGAGCGCAGGATGTGCCAGGTGGCCCACAGCTGCCAATCGGCCATGCGAGCGGTGGTAAAGAGGCTCTCGAAGTGCTCGAGGTAGGACGGCATCATATTGACCACGCGGTGCTCTGGCAGGTTGCCGCCAGAGAGCAAAGCGCGGGTCATGGTGGGCAGCTCGCTAAATTCGCAGGGGTTATAGGTCTTGACCGCATCGCGGGTGGAGACCACGTCCCAATGGCCAGCGGCCAGCTCCTTTTCCAAGCTGACGATGCGTTGGGCGGCTACCTCGGCGCCCAGGCCAAAGAGGCGGGCTGGGTCGAGGAATTCCAGCATCTCGGCCACGTGCTTTTCATAAGCGCTCAGCGTTTCCGCGTGGGCTTCCTCGCGGTAATAAGCTTCATCCGGCAGGCCCAGGCCGGATTGAATGACATAAGCAATGGCGTCCTCGGAACCGGAGTCCTTGGACACCCAGAAGGTCACCGGGGAGCCAACGCCGGTGCGCTCAAGCTCACCCAGGCGCTGCGCCAGTTCTTCCGGGTCGGCCGCGCTCAGGCGGTCCAGATCCGCGTCCAATGGAGCCATGCCGGCCGCGTTGACTCCCTCGGTATCCATAAAGGAGGCATAGAGCTTGCCCGGGCGGCCGGTGTCCTGGTCCACGATCTCGTGCACGAGTTCCTCCGCCTCATCGCGCAGCGCGTGGAAGGTGCCATCCACGCCGCGATCATCGGGAATGACGTGGCTTTCCAGCCAGGGTCCATTGACTAGTTGATAAAGATCTTTCATGCTTGCCACTCTAGGTCAAAGCAGCAAGATAAGGTGTGGGCTATGGAATTTTATCGCTTTCCTCCAGCGCATCCGCGGCGCCTTTTCCTCGCCGTTATTGCGTTCGTGGCGGTGGTTCTCGCTCTGCCCACAATTGTGCAGGCGGCGCTGGCGGATTCCTCCGCGGACGTCGAGCAAGTCACCCTGACCGAGCCCAGCCAGGACTGGGAGATTGACGTTCCCGATCTCTACTGCGAGCGAGATTATGAATCCCTCGCCAGCATCGGCTGGATCTGCGGCGATGTCAGCGTGCAGGCCACCCTCACCGAGGATGCCAAGGACGATGCCACCACCTTGCGCCGCATGGTCCGCGCCCTCGCCATGGCTTCCCTGCCGGCCGACGCCCCCACCTTTGACGGCACGAATGGAGCGCTCCTGCTTGCCGACGCCCCCTCCTCCACCGCTGCCCTCTCCCTCGACGGCACCGGCGAGGATGAAAACAAGGATTGGGTGGTCACCGTGACCGGAAAGGGCGATCAGGCCCGGGCCACCACCTCGCGCATCTGGCATGCCTTCGGCCAAGAGGAATTACCCGCCGATGCTGATGCAGAATTCGCTGACTTCTCCGGGGAGTTGATGTACTAGATGTCCAAGCTCTTTCGCACCACGCTGTGGATCCTCTCCGGTGTTGGCCTCATTGCATTCTTGGTCCAGACGTTGAGCACATTCTTAATCTCTCCCCTGATGGGCCTGCTCAGCCTGCTCATCGCCGCCGTGCTCGCAGCGCTGGTCATCTACCTGCTGCAACGCAGCCCCATGTGGGCACGCCCGGCGCGCCTGTGGGCCCTACTGGCTTTCCTTTGGGGCGGCGGTGTGGCCGTAGCCTTAGCGCTTATCAGCTCCGGTCCTGTCATGCAGCTCGCCATCGGCACCGGCTGGGTCGATGCCATGATGTCCTGGAGCGGCGCCTACCCAGAGGAAATTTCTAAGGCCACCGGCGTTATCTTCGTGCTCATGTCCTTCCGCCAACTCAACCGCCCGTGGCATGGCTGGATGGTGGGCGCAGTGGTGGGCCTGGGCTTCGAGGCCTGCGAAAACATCCTCTACGGCGCCATGGGTGCCACCATGCATCCCGATAGCGATATCCAGGGCTTATTTGAGATGTGGGGCCTGCGGCTCATCGCCGGCCCTGGCCTGCACGTCTTGCTCACCGCGCTGGCCGGCTGGGGCATCGGCTGGGCGCTCTATGCCGCGGCCAAGCCGCTGTGGTGGCGCATCGGTGTCTTTCTCGGCTGCCTCGCCGCCGCGTTCCTCCTCCACTTTTGCTGGAACTACCTGCACGATTCCGAGGTCGCCGCCATCATCCAGGCCGTCACGGTAGCGCTTATCCTCTACCCGCTGAGCATATGGCTGGTGCTGCGCGGCAATAAGCTCGCCAGGTCCGATGAGAGCTATAGCCACAGCACTGCCGACGACGCCCTCGCCTACATCCGCTAAATCTCGCCGCCTTCATACAAAACAAGCACGTTTCGCCCTTTTCATGCTCCGTGAGAGACGAAACGTGCTTGTTTTGTCAGTGCTATGCCCCGGCTTCTACGAGCAGGACTCCCCCGACAATGAGCACCACGCCGAGGGATTTCAGCCAGGTAAATGGCTCCTTGAATAGGAGGTAGGAGGCAATGGCGGTCAGGGCAACACCGGTGGCTGCCCAGATGCCGTAGGCCACACCCAGATCCATGCCGGCCTTGAGCACAAGCGCCAAGAAGCCGTAGGCAGAGACATAGCACAGGGCAACGAGCGCCACCCAGAAGCGGCGGCCGGTTACCGCGGACATGCGCAGGCACAGCGTGCCTGTGACCTCAATGGCGGTGGCGAGGAAAAGGAGGAACCAGATCATTGCGGCGCCACCTCCACGGTGCGGTCGTGGTCCTTGTCCGACTTAGCGCCCATTTCTACGCAGAAAACGCCGCCCATGATGAGCGCAATGCCGGTGAATTTTACTGCGCCAAGCGGCTCGCCAAATAGCGCGGCGGAAAGTAGAGCAGTGGAAATGACTCCACCAGATGCCCAGAGACCGTAGGCCACGCCCACGTTGACGCCTTCTTGCATCACGCGGTGCAGCAGCACGAAGGCAAGGATGAAGCAAAAAGCGGCCACGCCGTAGATCCAGAAATGGTCCACGGCGTACTTCAGCGCGACGGTGCCCACGACCTCGCTGGCAATCGCGAGAAAAAGAATGACCCAGGCCCTCACTCCATCAACTCCTGTAATTCGCGGGCGTCGATTCCGTGCTCGTGCATTTTAACGCGGCCGTTGGCGTGCGCGATGGCCTCGCGATCCCAGAACTCCGCGGCGCGGGCGGGATCGTGGGAGGCGCCATCGGCGCGGACAACGCGCCACCAAGCGGTATTGGCACCGCCGCCGTGGCGTTTTAACACGGTACCGACGTTGCGCGCACCGCAGTCGGCCACCTTGGCCACCTCACCATAGGAGGTGACGTTGCCGGGCGGAATCACGGCAACGACCGCCAATACACGTTTGACCAGTGGCGATTCACTCATCGCAATTATTGCGGGTCGAGGCCCAGCACATCATCCGACTCGGTGGGCTCTTCTTCGGGGGCGTCTTCGACCTCGGTGAGGGTGATGGTTGCACCGGTGGAATCGGCCAAAAGGCACATGCGGCCGAAGGGCGAATCCCACGGTTCGCGGATGACCTCGCCGCCTAGTTCCACGGCCTTCTTCGCAGCGGCGTCGATATCGCGCACGCCCAGGTAGGTCTGCCAGAAGCTCGGGACCTGCGCCGGGAACTGCCCCTCGGCGTTCCACAGGCCGGCAAACGGCGCACCGTCTTCTTCCGCGGTAGCGTAGATAAAGTTCTCATCCTCGGACTGCATGGCGCGGATTTCCCAGTTGAATAGCTCGCCATAAAAATCCATTGCGCGCTGGAAGCCCGAGGTTGTGGTGAGCTCGTGCCAGACCGGGGTGCCGGGCTCGCCGGCGGCCACGAAGTGCTCCGGGCCGGCCGGTTGGATGAGGCCAAACATGCCCCCGGCGGCGTCGACAAGCAGGGCCATGTGCCCCAGCTGCACCTGCTGCGGCTCCACAAGGATGCGCCCGCCGAGGTTCTGCGCGCGCTGGCAATCGCCCGCGATGTCCTTGGACAGGAAGTAGGTCACCCACGTATCCGGCATGGGGGCCTCCTCCGGCTGCGGGATCAGCCCAGCGATGGGCAGGCCCTGCAGGCGCGCCATCTGGTACGGATTATCTTCGCCGGACTCGGCGGAAATTTCCCAGCCCAGCACCTGCTCGTAAAAGTGTGCGGACTTGCGCGGGTCCGAGGTGGTCAGGTCGATCCAGTAGGGCATGCCCACTTCAGCTTCGAATGCTGGCATCTACATATTCCTCCACTTTTCTGGATCAAAGTCATCGTCGGCCGTGGCCTCATCGAAGTAATCATCGTCATCGTCCGGCTCGCCCACGCGCGCGCAGGCGTCCTCGATGCACACTTCATCGCCTGGGTGGAGCATGGCGCCCCGGCGCGTCTCGGGCTCGCCATTGACCGTAACTACGCCTTCTGCGATGAGCTCTTTAGCTTCGCCACCGGTAGCCACCAAGCTGGCCAGCTTGATGAACTGGCCCAATTTGATGGAGTCGCCATTGATAGGAATGTCTAGCATGCCGCCCAGCTTACCCAGCCCGCGCGCGGCTATGGCTACGGGTGGGCGATATGGAAGAAGTCCAGCACCGTATCGGTGGTCCACTCCGCTTTCACCAAACCGGAATGGTCCGTAGCCCCGCCGTTCCACGTGTGCGTGCCACCGTGGATGGTGTACTGCTCGGTGCGCGCATCACATACCCGCCAGGTAAAGTGCTCCACCGCTTCTTTCCGACGCCTCTTTGGAAACGGATTGCAGCCATTCTCCCTGGCAATCCCGCGCAGCGATTGCTTCACCGAGCGGTAGTGCGCGCCGTGCTGGTGCCCGCCATCGTAATTCATGAGCACATCCTCGGTGCCGTGAATATCCAGGTAATCGGTGGGTTCGCTGGCGCAGTCTTTTTCCACGCGGTCATACTTGGCCGCCGAAACCGTGGCCACCGCGTCGAATAGACCCGGCCGCTTGCACGTCACCGCGCGGGCAAATCCGCCGCCATTGGAAAAGCCCACGCCATAGGTGGTGTCCGTGGCGGGATAGTGGCGGCGAACGAAATCAATCGTGTCATCGACGTATTTAAGGTCATCCTCCAAGCTGGTTACCGCATACGGTGCCGGCGCCCACGCCTTCCCCGCGCCTTGGACGAAGACGGTGATGGCATCGCCCTGGGAGAGGTCGGTGCCTTTGAACATATTGCCGGCGTCCATCTCATAGCCGTGCATCGCCACGACCACGGGCAAGCGGTGGCGCTTATCCGCATTAAACGGCACGTGCACCACAAAACTGCGATGATTTTGCAGGTTAATTATCTGGTACTGGCCATTGGCCGTTGTGCCTTGGTCCGGCAGCGTGGTGATATAGCCATCGGCCGCGCCTTGCGACTCATTTGGCACGCTGCCCGGCTGCGGCAGTTCTTCCTCGCACCCTGCCATTAGCCCGGCGGCCGCGCATAACCCAGCGCATAGGGCCAGTGCTTTCTTGCCTACCTTAATCACGGGCGCGCAGCTTCACCGCAGTGCCGGTCGCTGTAACCATCAACATGTCATTCGAGGTGCCCATGGGCGAATAATCAAAGGCGATGCCCACCACACCATCGGCCCCGAGCTCCTGCCCGCGGCGCCACAATTCATCGAGCGCTGCCTCGCGTGCCTTGATGGCCTCGCTCTCGTACCCGGCGGAGCGCCCACCGGTGATATTGCGGATGGATGCCCCGAAATCCTTCAGCATATTAATACCGATGACGGTTTCCCCGGCGATGATGCGGATATAGTCCGTAATCTCATAGCCATCAACGGTATTGGTAGTGGTAAAAATCATGGCCCCAGATTACATGGCTATAAGACCACGCACTCCCTCGAAAAGGATGATGACACCCAGCAGCAGGAAGACCACGCCGCTGACAATATCCACCCAGGCGGAGTTCTTAGCCATCCACTTTGAGACCGCACGGGTACTTAAAGCCACGCCGACAAAAAGCACGAGGCTTTCCAGAATCAATACGGCACCCACCATGAGATTGGCGCCGATGCCCATGCCGGGATCAATGAAATTGGCAAAGATGGCGCCAAAGAAGATGACCACCTTGGGGTTCGAAAGATCGCAGATAAATCCCATGCGATAGGCAGTGCCCGCCTTGATGATGCCGTCCGGTGTAAACCCGCGCGGCTGCGGGGCGCGGGTTTCGGTGCCCACGACGGTTGCGGGCGCGCGGCGCTCCTTGATGCCACCGGTAATGGCGGTATAGGCCATCCACAGCAGGTAACAGCCACCGAGAACTTGCAGCGCCACGAGGATCCCAGGGTGCGCAGAAATCAGCGCGGACAGCCCCGCCAAGGAGGCCACGGTCCAAATGGTAAGGCCGGTGGTACTACCCAGCGCCGCCCATACGGCTGCGCGCGTAGAGCGCGCACCTAAGCGAATGATTTGCACTACGTCTGGGCCCGGCGAGGCCATCGCCGCGAACCACACGCCCATCAGGGTCACGAGGGCGCTAATAGCCACCTAACACCTCCATACTCGCATGCCATTGGATCAACGCATGCCACTATAAGGACGCTCTCACCTGCAGCGAAACAGGTAAGTCCTGTGATTTAGGTAGCTCCTATATCAACTCTTTTATAGAAATCCGCCACCTGCACTAACCAAAGAGCTCGATGATGCCCTCCACCGCCATAACGAGTCCCAGCACCGCAAAGATAAGACCCGAAACGATATCGATGGCCGCGGAATGATGCGCAATCCAACGCGATGCCGCGCGCACAATGAAAGCGATGGTAGAAAACCACGTCAAGGACATCGCCAAGAGGATCACCGCCACCGCAACGGTCCACGTGGGCGACATATCGGGGCGAATAAACTGCGCGAAAACCGCACCAAAGAATACCAGCGCTTTCGGATTGGACAGGTTGGTAACCACCCCGAGCTTATAGGCGAGCCAGCCAGTCAAGTCATTAATGCTGCCGGCCGCGATGGCCTGTTCCGTGTAATTCTCGGTGTCCGCCACCACGGTAGGTACGCGGCGGACTTAAAACCGGAACGAATCGAAGACACGCTCATATGGACAAAAGCCCGCCAATGAGTTGCAGCGCACCCAACACACTAGGCCGTGCAGTGATCACCGCGGAGCGCCAGCCAAGGATGCTGTCACCCAAAACTCTGTGCCGCTGCACACCCCAACGCACACATCAACCCGGCGCGGGGGCCTGACCCCCGGAAAGTAGACACGTCGGGGGTTAGCTATGCTGCTTGAGTCAGTGTAGCTGATGTGAGTGCTTCGAAGTCATCGGGGGCTAAGAGGCTGCACCAGGAGTGCCGTCTGCGCGTGTTGTAGCGCATGCACCATCGAAAGACTTCTTGGCGGCAGATGACGGGATTGTCAAAGACTTTCTGAAGCGTCCTGGGTTTAGTTCCGCTTCTTTTACGGCCCTGTGTTGATGGGCTGGGTGAGATAGTACTCGGTTTCTACTTCTTGTGGGGTGGCGTAGTCCAATGCTTCGTGAAGCCGCTTGGTGTTCCACCAATGCACCCACCGCAAGGTGGCCAGTTCGACTTCTCCGACCGACGTCCACGGGCCTTGGGCATGAATCAGTTCCGCCTTGTAGAGACCATTGACTGTCTCAGCTAGAGCATTGTCATAAGAATCGCCGACTGTCCCCACACTCGGGCGTATTCCTGCTTCCGCGAGAGCGGTGGAATACTTCAGTGACACGTACTGGCTGCCCCGATCACTGTGGTGAATCAGCTGGTTTCCATGGATTCTCCCTGCAGTCGTTAACGCATGCTCCAAGGCCTCCATGGGCAGCGCATCGGTACGCATCGTTGAGCGTGTAGCAACACCAACAATCTTTCGACTGTAGACATCCACGACAAACGCGGTGTAGGCGAATCCTGACAGGGTGCGAACGTAAGTAATGTCGGCAACCCACAACCTTCCTGGTGCTTGTGCTCGAAAGTTTCGCTGCACTAGGTCTGGGCGATGATCCGGTTTCTTCGGGCTAGTCGTTGTCACGGGGGTTCGTCCACGTCTGCGGCCGGAAACACCAGCTAGCTTCATCAGTCGTGCAGTCTTGTCGCGGCCGATATGAAAGCCTTCACGGTTCATCGCGTGCCACATTTTGCGGATGCCGTAAACCGAGAAATTCTGCGCATGCACACGTTGTATCTCTGGGATGAGAAGGCTATCGCTTAAGGCTCTTGCGCTGGGAACACGTGTAGTGGCTTTGCGGTAGCCGCGTGAAGTGATGAATCCACGATCTGCTTGTTTGAGGACTCGGCAGATGGCCTCGACCCCAAACTGATCCTTATACGCGTCGATGTAAGAGATCATTTGGTCGTGGGTCGGTCGAGTTCCGCTGCGAAAAAAGCCGAAGCAGTCTTAAGAATCCCGTTTGCTCGCTTCAGCTCACGGTTTTCGCGGCGCAAACGCTTGAGTTCTTCTTCCATTGTTTCGCCGCCAGACGCGTCAGAGTCATCACGTGCTGAAGCGCTGTCACGGTACCAAGCCCGCAACGTGTGGTGAGATACTCCAAGCAGCTCACCGACCTCCGTGTAGGCGCGTTGCAGTGAGCAGGACTCCAAGCGGACCATTTCGATGATCTGATGGACCGCCTTCTCCTTGAACTCGACGGAATACTTTCTAGGCATAGTTCAATCCTTCCTTAGCTGAGGTAGGAACTAAACCCAGGACGCTTCAATGTTCTGAAGAGCAAACTTTTTCATTGCATCTTCGCTACACTTATCCACTCACTAGTTTGGGAGGAAGCTCATGTGGTTCGATGGCTATCATCGGCAATTTGGAAGACGCCTGGAAGAGTTTCAAGCGGTTGCGATTCCTGAGACGCTCGCGGAGCTATCGCCGGTGCAGGTAGAACAAGTCACCCAGGGGTCCAAAGAATTTCCGTTCGACGCGGTGCTAGGCGTCTT
Source organism: Corynebacterium sp. MSK195 (assembly GCF_030228885.1). Classification (NCBI taxonomy): domain Bacteria; kingdom Bacillati; phylum Actinomycetota; class Actinomycetes; order Mycobacteriales; family Corynebacteriaceae; genus Corynebacterium; species Corynebacterium sp. MSK195. The sequence goes on from NZ_JASPGT010000004.1 coordinate 48,466, forward strand.
AAACTCCAAGCACAGCTACGAAGACAAGGTTTCCCGAATACTGGCTATCAGCGGTACATGGATGAATGCTGCTTCCGGTAGGCAGTGGGCTCTAGGCCCATTGAGCAGCACAGCATACTCCGAACGGGTAGGCATAGGCGTTAGATGGGGTGAGATTGCATTCTCACCACTATTGAATGTCGCAGAGAACCTTATTGATGCTTACCCGACTTGGCCAGGCGTGCTCAGGGAATTCGCTGAGAACCAAGAGTTTAACCGTGATTATTTTTCGCAGCGGCTTAAGGAGATTTAGCGGTGGCTGACTTTTCTTCTGAAAGACCGCTAGTTGCTTCTGGATTTAGGGTCTTTTTCGGTATCGGCACTGCGCTGCCGGGCTCTTTGCTCTTGTCTATTTCGTGTGAAGGTGGCAGTGAGGGCTGGTGGGATGCTGCGACTGGTGCGGTCTTGATTCTGCTCGCAGTGATTCTTCTCGGTTGGGCTGCATTGAGGAATGGGGTGCGTCGTCAAGCGCTGTGGGGCCTGCTATTTGTTGTCTACGGTATTTTAGGCGCGCTGCTTGTTCCTGGTGGTAGCATCCGTTTCGTAACGGTGTGCGTCTGGGTTAATCTGATGAATTTCGTTTGGGTAACGCTGCGGCAGCCCGTCAGGATCTAAATTCCGGCTTTTCGTTTGCGGGTTGTAGAATAGGGCCGGTATTTCTGTGCTAGTTCCAACCAAGAAAGGGTAGGGCTGAATGTCGGAGCGCAATCACAATGGGCGCGGCGGACGTGACCGCAAGCCACGCAATAACAAGGGCCGTGATTTTAAGGGCGATTCCCGGAAGAAGAAGTCTTTTTCGCCGCAGCGCTCCGGTTACCGTGAGGAACGCATTAACCGTCGCATGAGTGACCCAGACATCCCGGCAGAGGTAGATGTCAACGACCTGGACCCGATGGTGCTGCAGGACCTGAAGTCGCTATCGAAGGAGAATTCCGAGGCCGTCGCTAAGCATATGATCATGGCTGCGACCTGGATGGAGGATGATCCTAAGCTGGCCCTGCGCCACGCACGCGCTGCCAAGGATCGTGCAGGCCGAGTTGCTATCGCCCGTGAAGTCAACGGAATCGCTGCGTATCGCGCCGGCGAGTGGAAGGAAGCACTCGCTGAGCTGCGTGCCGCGCGCCGCATTTCCGGTGGCCCCGGGATGCTTGCAGTCATGGCTGATTGCGAGCGCGGTTTGGGCCGCCCGGAAAAGGCGCTCGAGCTAGGCCGTGCGGAGGAAGCATCAGAACTTGATGAAGAGTCCACGATTGAGCTGGCAATTGTTTTGGCCGGCGCCCGTCTAGACATGGGTCAAGCTGAGTCCGCGGTTGTCACCATTCAGCGCGCACATCCTGACCGCGATGCCCGCGGGGTAAGCGCATGCCGTCTCGCTTATGCCTACGGTAATGCTCTGCTTGAAGCAGGTCGGAAGGACGAGGCTCGGGACTGGTTTGAGCACGCAGTTTCTATTGATGAAGGCGACTGGACTGATGCTGCCGAGCGCCTAGAGGAGTGCAAGTAGTGACGGTCCTCAGCAAGCACGATGCTCTTCTCCTTGATCTCGATGGCACCGTGTGGGAAGGCGGCCGTCCACTCTCAAACGTAGTGGACGTCATCAACACCTGCGGAGTGCCGGCAGTGTATGTGACCAACAATGCTTCGCGCAGCCCGCAGGCAGTGGCGAAGATGCTCGCGGACATCGGGCTCACTGCGGGTACAGAACAGATCGTTACCTCTGCGCAAGCGGTTCTCCAACTAGCAGCAGAAGAGGTCCCAGCTGGGGCGAAGCTCCTTATCATCGGTGCCGATTCCCTCCGTGACTTGGCCCGAGAGATGGGCTTCAAGGTAGTCTCCAGCGCCGATGACAAGCCTGCTGCTGTAGTGCAAGGCTTTGATCGCTCGGTTGGCTGGGAACACTTGACTGAAGGTGCCTTGGCCATTCGCCAGGGAGCCAAGTTCTTTGCTTCGAATCTCGATACCTCTCTGCCAATTGAGAGAGGCCTTGCTGTGGGTAATGGTTCTCTGGTTGCCGCCATCCAGTCAGCCACCGGGGTAGAGCCGGTATCTGCTGGCAAGCCTGAGCCGGCCATGTTTACTTTTGCGGCAAAGCAAATCGGCGCGAAAAAGCCACTTGCTGTGGGCGACCGCCTGGATACTGATATTGCAGGTGGTAACTCTGCTGCAATGGATACCTTCCATGTGCTCACCGGCGTTTCTGGTGAGTTGGAGCTGATTGAGGCTCCTGTGGAGGCACGCCCTAACTTTATTGGCGCAGGAATGCACGAGTTGGCCCTTCCTGTCTCCGTCGCTCGTCCCGGAGCACAGGGTGGATTTACGGCGCGGTGCGATGGCCATGACCTTCTGCTCGAGGGCGGAGACGAAAAGTCTACCTCCGTGCAGGCATTGCGCACCGTGTTGGAAGTTGCATGGGCCATGCCGTCGCCGCCGCGCTATATTCAGCCGCGTAGCGAGCGTGCGGAAAAGGTTGTTGCGCAATGGCGGTAAAGCCGCACGACTTTCGAGCAGTCAAGGAGCCAGCAGAGATCGATGCGGAAGTAGCAGAGATCCTTGGAGAAGACGCAGCGGATTTGGCCGCTGAAGTAGATCAGCTTGATCGCGCTCACAATGTGTTGCGCGATGCATTGCAGGAGAATTGATGCCCCCACAACGTCGTAGGTTAGATGCGGAGCTGGTGCGCCGAAAGATTGCGCGGTCACGTGAGCAGGCGCGGGAGATGATTAAGTCCGGCCGTGTCACAGTTGGTGGCTTCAAGGCGCAGAAGCCGGCGTCGATTGTAGAGCCCGAGGTTTCCATCAAGGTAGAGGAAGCCGAAGAAGATAAGTGGGCTTCACGTGGCGCTCACAAGCTTTTGGGCGCCTTGGCGGCGTTTGACGTCGACATGAACGGCCGTATCCTCGATGCCGGCGCTTCTACCGGTGGCTTTACGGACGTGTGCTTAGAACACGGTGCGCAGGAAGTGCTGTCTGTCGACGTGGGCTATGGGCAGCTGCTCTGGCGCCTGCAAAACGATGATCGCGTAACCGTTTTGGACCGCACCAATATCCGGAACTTGACGCTGGAGCTTACCGACGGCCCCTGCGACGGCATGGTAGGCGACTTGTCCTTCATTTCCCTCCGCTTGGTATTGCCGGCCATTGTGGATTGTCTGAAAGACGGTGCTTGGTTGTTGCCTATGGTTAAGCCCCAATTTGAAGTGGGCAAGGAGCGCCTCGGAAGCGGTGGCGTGGTTCGTTCTCCGGAGTTACGCAAAGAAGTAACCAAGGAAGTCGCTGAATTTGCGTTGTCGCTGGGGCTTAGTATGCATGGGGCTGTTGCATCACCGCTGCCTGGGCCAAGCGGCAATGTGGAGTACTTCCTGTGGCTGAAGAAGGACGGTCAGCCCACAGATCTGGCTAAAGTGGAAGAAATGATTGACCGCGCAGTCGAGGAAGGCCCGCAATGACACGTGAGATCCTGTTGGTACCTCATGCCAACCGCCAGCAGAACCTGGAGGCGACGTCGCGTGCAGCGGAGCTTTTGCAAGATGCGGGCATTACTGTTCGAGTGTGCGCGGACGAAAAGGTACTGCCGGGATTAAAGCATGTACCTCACACTGAAGATGCGGCCGCAGGGTGCGAATTGGTATTGGTTTTAGGCGGCGATGGAACCTTCCTCCGTGCCGCCGACATGGCGCGAGCCGTAGATATTCCAGTGCTGGGCATCAACCTAGGCCACGTGGGATTTCTGGCCGAGTGGGAGGTTGAATCCCTCGACCAGGCCTTGGTGCGGGTCATTGAAAAGCGCTACCGCATTGAAGACCGCCTCACCATTGATGTGTCCATCTTTGATGAGGAGGGAACCCTTCTTAGCCGCAGCTGGGCTTTGAACGAGGCTTCGGTAGAAAACCAAAACCGCTCCGGCGTCCTGGATGCAATCTTGGAAGTTGACCGCCGGCCGGTGTCGTCCTTCGGCTGCGATGGCGTGCTTATTTCCACGCCTACCGGATCCACCGCCTATGCATTTTCCGCAGGTGGTCCTGTGTTGTGGCCCTCTCTGGATGCAATTTTGGTGGTACCTAATAATGCGCATGCGCTGTTTACCAAGCCATTGGTTGTATCGCCCAATTCTTTAGTGGCTGTCGAATCGACGATGCGCACGACTCCAGCCACCGTGATACTAGATGGCTTCCGCGAATTTGCGATGCCACCAGGGGCACGAGTGGAAGTAGTGCGAGGCGAGCGTCCGGTGCGGTGGGTACGCTTGGATGACCAACCTTTTACTGACCGTTTAGTCTCGAAGCTGCGCCTGCCCGTGGAAGGGTGGCGCGGGCCGAAGGAGAAATAGTGCTCGTCGATATTTCCATCAATGATCTGGGCGTTATTAGCCAGAGCTCCGCGGAACTATCCGCGGGCCTTACCGTGCTTACCGGTGAAACCGGTGCGGGTAAGACCATGGTGGTTACTGGTTTAAGGCTCTTAGCAGGTGGTCGCGCGGATGCCTCCCGGGTGCGCGATGGCGCGAAAAAGGCTGCAGTGGAGGGACATTTTTCCTCTGCAAAGGACTCGATCCGTGAGCTGGTAGATTCGGTAGGCGGAGAGCCCGACGAAAATGGCGAGTATATTGTTTCACGCACAGTCTCTGCCGCGGGAAGATCGCGGGCCTATTTAGGCGGCCGGGCGGTACCGGCTGCAACTCTGGGCGAGTTCGCGCGCGAGCTTATAACGGTCCACGGACAAAATGATCAGCTGCGTCTGCTCGCGCCCGAGGAACAACTGGGTGCGGTAGATCGTGCGGACCCGGAATTGGCGCGTGTGCGGGAGCGCTATACCGAGGCCTTCAAAGAGTGGCGCAGCCTCGCCAAAGACTATAAGAGGCGCACGGAGCAGCGCCGCGAATTGGCGCAGGAAGTCGACCGCCTGCAATTCGCCGTCGATGAGATCGATGGTATTGCCCCAGAACCTGGCGAGGATGAGGAACTGGTGCAGCTGGTTCGCAAGCTGCAAGATGTTGACGGGTTGCGGGAGTCCGCGGAAATCGCGTTGGCTTCCATCGATGGTACCGAGGAACTGGAAGAGGCCGCCTCGGCACTGCTAGGCCGAGCGGTTTCTGCCTTGGCGGGATCCACCGATAAGGAACTAGCGGCCTTGGGCGAACGGCTCAGCGAGATCTCGACGCAGTTGGGCGATATCTCCGGTGAGCTCGGTGGGTATCTAGCCGGACTGCCGGCGGATCCACACCTATTGGAAAAGTCCCTCCAGCGGCAGCAGGAATTGCGCACGTTGACTAGGAAATACGCAGGGGATATTGATGGAGTCGTAGCTTGGCGCAATGAGGCAGCGGCAAAACTGGAGTCCATGGATACCTCCACAGAAGCCCTGGAGGAGCTGAAAAAGCAGGTCAAAGACGCTGAATCGGTGATGATTGAGCGGGCAGGGGAGCTGACAAGGGGGCGTCGGAAAGCGGCGAAAGCTTTGGGGGAGCAGGTAACGCAGGAGCTCCACGGCTTGGCCATGCCAAATTCGACCTTGACGGTCGAGCTTACGCAGGCGAAATTTTCTAAGTCCGGCACAGACGCAGCCGAGCTGCAGTTGAACGGTAAGCCGATCGCCTCTGCTGCCTCGGGCGGCGAACTCTCCCGTGTCATGCTGGCCTTGGAGGTCGTGCTGGCAGACGAAGACGGCGCCACCTTAGTCTTCGATGAGGTAGATGCCGGCGTGGGCGGGCGCGCAGCGGTAGAGATCGGCCGCCGCCTGGCGCGCTTGGCGGTGCATAACCAAGTGATTGTGGTAACGCACCTGCCACAGGTCGCAGCGTACGCGGATGCGCACCTGCATGTATCGAAGGAGAAATTTACCTCTGGCGTGGCCGAGCTATCACAGGAGGAACGCGTGGAGGAGTTGGCCCGCATGCTGGCGGGGTTGGACGATACCGAGACCGGCCGAGCGCACGCGCAGGAGCTTTTTGACCGCGCACAGGAAGAAGCTTCCGCGCGCCTCGCCCACTTGAAAACATAATCACGCCACAATAGGGTCCATGGCTCTGTTTTCCCGTAACCCCGAGCAGCCTGGTGCACTGCGCGACTGCACTCCAGGCGCTAAAGGGATGAAAAAGTTTAGTGAAGGCGATGTCGCCGTAATTGATGCGGCCAATATCTCTCGCCACGAGGCTCAAACTCTCGTAGACCTTAAGCCCTCCGCCGTCATTAATGTGGCGGAATTTTCTACCGGCACTGTCCCAAATTATGGCCCGCACATGTTGCTTGACGCCGATATTACCCTCCTTGAAGGCGTGGGGCAGTCCTTTGTTTCCGAGTTCAAAGAGGGCAAAAAGGCGCGCATCGGGGAGGACGGCACCGTCTTTAGCGGCGATAAGGCGCTCGGCACCGGCCGCGTGGTAACTCGTGAGCGAGCAGAAAAGAACTTCACCGCGGCGCAGGGCGCGCTGATTGACCACATGGAATCCTTCTTTGGCAATTCCATCGATTTTATTAACTCGGAGGGCCCGCTGCTTATCGACGGCCTCGGTGTCCCCGCCTCCGGCTCCGAAATCGCCGGCCGCAAGGTTGTCCTCTTTTCGCCTACCGATAGGCACCGTGAACAGCTCAAGCAGCTGCGCAACTTCATTCGCGAGTATGAGCCGCTGCTGATCGCAGTGGGCACGGCGGCAGATTCGTTGCTGGCCCAAGGGTATAAGCCAGATTTCATTATTGGGGATCCCAATGGCGTGAGCGATGAAGCTCTGCGTTGCGGTGCCCGCGTAATCGTTCCTGCGGACCCGGAAGGCGAGGTAGAAGGCCTCGACCGCATCCAGGACCTCGGCATCGGTGCGATGACTTTCCCCGCAGCAACACACTCAGGTACCGACCTAGGCCTGCTTTTTGCTGATTATCACGGCGCGGATCTCATCGTTCAGGCAGGCGGTGGGGTAGACCTCGATGATATCTTTGCTGACCGCACCAACCCCTCGGCCGTGCTGTCCCGCCTCAAGGCCGGTACCAAGGTGGTTGACGCTGATGCGGTAATCAATCTCTACAGTGCGCCTTCCTCCAACCTCGGCTGGCTGTGGGCAGTGCTGGGAATCCTCGTTGCCATTGCGGCGGTCATCCTCATCGTCGGCTTTGGCGGCAGCCAGGACTTTGCTAGCAACCTTAGCGAAACCTGGTCTAGTCTCTTTGGGGGCGCATAAGGCATGGCAAAGACTGAGCTTGTAGCAGGCTTGGGCTTCGGCGCCGCGGTAGGCGTAGCCTTGGGCGCCCTAGTGATTGCGCCGAACTTGACCACCAGCATGGCGGACGACGATCCGATTCGCGAGGAGCACCGCAAGGTGGTCCAAGACAATAAGATTCTGCAGACCCAGAATGAGGCTAGCGACAAGCTCGTGGCAGATTCTGGTGCGGAAATGGTTGACGGGACATTGTCGCAGCGCCCAGTGCTCATTGTGACCACCGATGACGCCAATGGCGGAGACGTGGACGCGATTCGGAAGCTCTTGGAGTCTTCCGATGCCACGGAGGCCGGCGAGATTAAGCTGACCAAGGACTTCTTGCGCCCCGAAACTAAGGACAAGCTGCTTCCCATCTTGAAAGATACTGCGCCCAAGAAGGCAGATATCAAGGACTTGGATTCTGCAGGAGCCCTCAGCGGTGAGGTCCTGGGTACTGCGCTGTCTATGGATCCTGAGAGCACGAAGCCTTTGGCCTCGGTAGACGAGCGTGCAGACGTGCTCCAGAAGCTGCGCGACGAGGGCTTTATTGATTACGAGGACGGCACCATCGTGCCTGCCCAAGCCATCATCGTGGTCTCTGGAAATGGCCTGCGAGGTTACCCGTCCAGCGCGCTGGCTGAATTTGCCACCGGGTTGGATGATGTCAATGGGTCCGTGGTGTTGAGCGGGCGCACCAAGCAGACCCAGGATGATAAGGCACTAGCCCAAGTGCGTGATCAGGACGCGGAGCTGTCTACGGTCGATAGCACCGAACGGGCAGTGGAGCGCATTGCGGTCATTCTGGCCACCCAGGAACAACTTGATGGTGGCCAGGGCGACTATGGTGCCACCGAAACTGCTGACTCCGCCTTGCCGGGAAAGGAATAGCCCATGGCGCATGATTTTAAGGTGCTTGATTCGCAGCTGCTTGTCGAAGCCCCCATTCTCGCCCTCCGCCGCGACGAGGTAGTCATGCCCGGTGGCGTTTCTGCCTCCCGGGAAGTAGTCGAGCACCTAGGTGCTGTGGCCGTCGTGGCAGTGGACTCAGACGAGCGTATTGCGATGGTGTATCAGTACCGCCACAGCGTGGGAAAGCGCCTGTGGGAACTGCCAGCGGGATTGCTCGACGTACGCGGTGAGGATGAGCTGACCGGCGCCCAGCGTGAGTTGCAGGAGGAGGCCGGCCTAAGCGCGCAGACGTGGTCCGTGCTGACGGACCTTGTGACCTCTCCGGGTTTCTGCGAGGAAGCAGTCCGAGTATTCCTCGCCTCGGGGCTTTCCGACGTCCCCCGGATGGAGGCTACCGGGGATGAAGAGGCCGATATGGAAGTCGCCTGGGTGGGCCTCGACGAGGCCGTCGACAAGGTACTGCGCGGTGACATCGTCAATTCCATCGCCTGCAGCGGTATCTTGGCGGCCTACGCGGTGCTGCGCGGCGGCAAGCAGACCCGCAGCGTGGAGGAGCCGTTCGACCTTCGACCTACCTCAATGAGCTCCCGCCGCACGGGCGCGGACCTAAAGCAGCTGTGAGTGCGCTCGAAAACATAGCGCAGACGTGGCTTAATCATCTAGTAGTCGAGCGCGGCGTTTCTGCCAATACGTTGAGCAACTATCGCCGCGATGTCCGCCGCTACCTTGCCTGGCTGAGGGATAACGGGGTAGAGGATCTGCAGTCGGTGACGCGACCGATGGTGGAGGCTTATCTCAAAGACCTGCGCTCACACATGGCGGTGTCCTCAGCCAACCGAGCGCTCATCGTTGCTCGCGGACTGCATAAATTTGCCGTGTCAGAAGGCGTAGTGGACGTCGATGTCGCGGTTGAGGTAACCCCTCCGTCAACTGGGCAGCATTTGCCTGAGACACTATCGGTTGACGAGGTCACCGCCCTCATTGAAGCGACCCCTACTGAGACCCCAGTAGATGTGCGCGACCGTGCCCTGCTGGAGATGCTCTATGGCACCGGCGCGCGAATCTCAGAAATTATCTCCCTTACCGTTGATGACGTCTCCTCCGTGCAGGAGGTAATACGCCTTCGGGGCAAGGGAGACAAAGAGCGGGTTGTGCCCGTGGGCTCGCATGCCCGCCAGGCTCTCGATGCCTACTTGGTGCGAGCTCGTCCAGCGCTGAGCAAAGGTAAGACGCCGGCGCTGTTTCTCAATACCCGCGGTGGGGCTTTATCGCGGCAAAGTGCATGGACTGTGTTGAAGACGGCAGCGCAGCGGGCGCAAGTGGGGAAGTCCATTTCTCCGCATACCTTGCGGCATTCTTTTGCGACGCACCTGCTTGAAGGCGGCGCTGATGTGCGCACCGTGCAAGAATTGCTGGGACATTCCTCGGTGACGACAACGCAAATATATACTCACGTCACTGCCGATTCCTTGCGCGAGGTTTGGCGCACTGCTCATCCTCGTGCTTAAGAAAGGACCACTATGTTTTCAACTCGTATAGCTGGTGCGGTGCTATCTTCCGCATTGCTTTTCCCAGCGGTGGCACACGCGCAGCTGCCGCCGGAAGTAGAAGCTGCTATTGCTGCTCCCATTTCGGTTCCTGCCGGTCAGACCACGACTGTAAGCTTGCCCGTGCCGGCCGAAGCTAGCTACTCCGGCGACGGGTGGAATGTATCTGCCTCTGGTACCTCCGCTACCATCACCGCCCCAGCTGAAGGCGGCCAAGTCTCGGTTCCTGTTTCTGCCCAAGGTATGAATGCGACCCTGACGCTGGTAGCCGATGGGTCGGTCGCTCAGGAAGACATTCAGGAAGAAATTGACGGCGCGGAAGGTGGCCCGAACCCAGCGCCAGCGCCGGATCCGGGCTCTGATAAGCCGGCTCAAGGTGGCAAGGCGCCAGCCGGAAAAGATGCCGAGGGTGGAGCTGACAAGCCCGCGCCGTCGAAAGAAAATAGCAACTTGCCGGTTATTCCAGGTAAAAAGCCGGAGCGTAAGCCTGCCGGGGAAGCCAATCTTGAAGGTGCGGAATACGTCAACCTTGAATCCAAAATCGAAGGCAATACTATTACCGCGAAGATGGGCCTCAAGCAGGCCTATGACCTTTACCAGCAGTTCAAGGACACGCAAGAAAACGACGTCACGCTGCGCTACCTTGATGGCGAGGGCAATATCATCCAAGGCGTAGAGCGTGACGTGGATGCCTCTTCTCGAACCCTCACGCTGACCTATCCGGAAGGCGAAGCGCCTGATAATCCCTTTATTATGCAGTTGCTGCGCAATGACGGTTCTGGGGCCGCACTCATCGTCACCCTACAGGACCCCAACTATCAATCCGTCGCGGAAAACCTCGATGAGCGCCAGCAAAAGGAACCCAAAGAAGAAGACGGCGGCTCATATCTAGGGTGGATTATAGGAGGGGCAGCCGCAGCGGTGCTCATCGCACTCATAGCTCTAGTGGCAATCCTCAAACGCCGTTCTAGTCAACGCTAAACGCTTGATATAAACTAAGTCTCGGTACTTTTGGACTGTAGCGGGTACGCTTTAATGACAACGTTGTAATCAACCCTAAGCCAAGTGTCATGGTCCGGAACTTGGCGTCAAGGAAGCAGGTGTGACTGTGAGCGAAGAGGGTCTCTTTTCTGCCTCTGACGTAGAGGTGGGGCTGACCGGTCGTCCTATCCGTGAGCTACCGGAACCCGCACCCTTGGAGAAGCATGGGCCGGCCACCATTATTTCGATGTGTAACCAAAAGGGTGGCGTCGGTAAAACCACCTCTACCATCAATATGGGCGCCTGCTTGGCGGAGTATGGCCGTAAAGTCCTCTTGGTTGACCTTGACCCCCAGGGAGCGCTGTCGGCAGGCCTTGGTCTCACGCATGATGATATCGAGGACACCATTTATGACGTGATGCTCGATAGTCACACCTCTATTCATTCCGCTATCCAGCACACCGGTGTACCGGGCTTGGATCTGGTGCCGGCAAATATCGACCTTTCCGCCGCAGAAATTCAGATGGTCAATGAAGTCGGTCGCGAGCACACCCTTGCCCGGGCTCTGCGTCCGGTGCGCCGCGATTATGATTTCATCATTATTGATTGCCAGCCTTCCTTGGGCTTGCTTACCGTCAACGCCCTTGCTTGCTCACAGGGTGTGATCATCCCTATGGAGTGTGAGTTCTTCTCCCTGCGCGGTTTGGCGCTGTTGACCGATACCGTGGAAAAGGTTTCTGATCGCATTAACTTTGACCTCGAGGTCATGGGAATCCTAGTGACCATGTTTGACCGCCGGACCAAGCACGCCCGGGAAGTTATGTCCCGAGTGGTGGATTACTTCGGCGATAAGGTCTTTGACACCGTCATTACCCGGACCGTTCGATTCCCAGAGACTTCGGTAGCCGGCGAGCCGATTACTACCTGGGCACCAAACTCCCCGGCCACACAGCAGTACCGGAACTTGGCCAAAGAGGTCATCGAGCGCTCGACCGTTTAAGGTATCGTGACCCAGCCGGAGATTACGGGCTTTCGCATTGCACTGCGGAATTTTGAAGGCCCATTTGACCTGCTATTGCAGCTCATTCAGTCCAAGAAGATGGACGTGACTGACGTTGCGCTGTCAGAAGTGACGGACGAATTCGTGGCGTATACACGCCAGCTGGGAGAGTCCGCTGATCTGGATGAGACCACTGATTTTTTGCTAGTGGCAGCTACGCTCTTGGATTTGAAGGCGGCGCGGCTACTGCCGCGCGGTGACGTCGACGATATTGAAGACTTAGAACTGCTGGAGTCGCGCGACCTCCTTTTTGCCCGTCTGTTGCAGTACAAGGCTTATAAGCAAGCAGCGGACCAATTCGCCGTGTGGCAGCGCGAGGCGCAGCGCAGCTATCCGCGCGCGGTTTCCATCGAGGAGAAGTTTGCTGAACTTTTGCCTCCAGTTTCGCTCGGCCATACGCCGGCCAGCTTTGCCGAGTTAGCTGCGGGCGTGTTCCGTCCCAAGCCACCGGAGGAGGTGGCAACCGGTCACGTGCACGCCGTAGCAGTATCGGTACCAGAGCAGGCCGGCAAGATCTTGGAAACACTCAAGCTACTCGGCGCAGGTCAATGGACCAGCTTCGGTGCGCTAACCCGCGACTGTACGGTTTCTATGCAGGTAGTGGGGCGTTTCTTGGCCCTGTTGGAGTTGTACAAAGCCAAGGCGGTCGACGCGCAACAAGAAGAAGCGCTGGGTCAGCTGGACCTCTCGTGGACAGGCCTGGATGTTGACCCAGCGGTAGTTGCCGCAGCGAACTGGGACTAAGGGCGCTGCTGGATGAATTCCAGCGTCTCGGGGGAGAGCTCGCGGTCGGAGTAGACGCGTACATCAGGTTCCTCGGGGTGGTCCTCGGTGCCTATGCGGCGCCCTTCCCATACCTGTTGGAGCCCTTGCTTTTCGATGACTCGGATGGCCGCCGGGTGATTTGTGGTTACGCGGGCCGTGATCGGTGAGTCAGGGTCCACTTGACGGATGCATTTAACTGCTGCCGTGGTGATCTCTGTGGCAAAACCTGCACCCCAATGGGCGGGGCGCAGGCGGTATTTGATGTCCCAGAAGTTTGCCTCGTCGACGAAGATGGCACCACCGACGCCGACGAATTCCGAAGGGTTGTGGCGCATATACGCGGCCCAAGGCCCGAAGTGGTGGGCGTCCCACGACTCGGAGGATGCTTGTGCGAGTGCACGCGTGGTGCGGATGTCAGCAAAACGCCCATTGGGACGGTGGTTCCAGATACGTCCGTCGCTGTAGACCTTGTGGGTCTCTTCGGTATTAGCGGCGGACAGCGGGATGAGGATGAGTCTGTCAGTGCGAGTAATAGTTTCCATGACAGTATGTTAGCCGAGTCACAGTAGGGAGCGAAAGTGATTTGGAGAATTTTCAGCGACTTTTTCTTCTCCAGTAAACTCGGGCGCTATGGATCTTCCCCTCATCTCGCAGTTGCGTTCCCGTCTTGAGTCCATATTGCTCGTGCTCGACTCTCCAGCCTCTGTGGAGTCATTGGCGCGTGCGCTGGGGGCGGAAACGGACGTCGTTAGTGATTGCTTGCGTTCTATTCAGCGCGAGTTGGATAGTCGCGGTTCCGGTATTGACCTGCGCGAGACCCAAGAGGGGTGGCGCTTTTATACGCGCACCGAAAATGCCGGTGCGGTAGAAGAATTTCTCTTGGATGGTGCCCAAACCAAGCTCTCCCGCGCTGCTCTGGAGACTTTGGCGGTAGTGGCTTATCGCCAGCCCGTTACTCGCCAGCAGGTGGCGGCGGTTCGTGGCGTCAACGTTGATGGCGTGATGCGTACCCTTAACCTGCGCGGATTGGTCCGGGAGTTGCCGCAGGATGATTTTGAGGGCGCCGCGCACCGGTACGAGACGACAGAATTGTTCCTCGAGTTATTGGGGATCGATTCTTTGGAGCGCCTGCCAGACTTGGCACCGCTGTTGCCTGACGTAGAGGCGATCGACGAAGAGTACTAGCGTGGGGTAGGATTGCCCAGGTAATTTCATATCTTCGAGAGAAAAGGACACGTACGTGACTCCTCCCGCTCGCCGTGACGGCACACCGGATAAGAAGCAGCGAGACAGTGACATCATTGTCTCCAATGCCAAGCCGGCCCGTCACCAGCATGTGTCAAAGAAAAAGCAGAAGGCTACCGCAGAATCCGTAGCCCGCGAATTGGGCGCCGATTGGCTGGTCGATGAAGACAAGCCCAAGGGAGAGCGCCTCCAAAAGGTTCTCGCCAAGGCGGGCGTCGCTTCCCGCCGCCACGCAGAAATCCTCATCGATGCCGGCCGAGTTGAGGTCAACGGCAAGATCATCGTCAAGCAAGGCGTCAAGGTAAACCCCTCCGTTGACGTCATCCGAGTAGACGGCGTGCGCGTCAACGTCAATGAGGAGCACGAATACTTTGTGCTCAATAAGCCGCGCGGAATGCAGTCCACCATGTCTGATGACCTAGGGCGCCCGTGTGTGGGTGACGTGGTGTCAGAAAGGGTCGCAGCTGGCCAGCGCCTCTTTCACGTTGGCCGCCTCGACGCCGATACGGAAGGCCTGCTCATCCTCACCAATGATGGCGAGTTGGCCAACCGCTTGATGCACCCTAAGTACGAGGTAACCAAGACCTACCTCGCGACAGTATTGGGCGAGGCAGATAGGAAGCTTGTGCGCCAACTCAAGGCAGGTATCGAGCTGGAGGACGGACTGGCAAAGGCCGACTTTGCACAGGTAGTAGATACCAACCAGGGGTATTCTCTGGTGCGTCTTGAGCTGCATGAAGGCCGCAAGCATATCGTGCGCCGCATGTTGAAGGAAGCGGGCTTCCCCGTGCAGCGCCTGGTGCGCACCAAGCTACATACGGTTCAGCTGGGTGATATGAAGCCTGGCGGTCTGCGTGCCCTTAATTCCAGCGAGCTGACTAGCCTATACAAGGCGGTGGAGATGTAATGATTTCTAATATGCCGAATGAGGGTCTCATCCTCGCCGTGGATGGCCCATCTGGAACTGGAAAGTCGACCACGTGCCGCGCTTTGGCCAAGCAATTGGACGCGAAGTATGTCGATACCGGTGCTATGTATCGTGTGGCAACTCTTGCCGTGTTGCGCAATGGCATCGACCCTGCTGATACCGCCGCGGTTATTGCGGCTACGGCTAATCTGCCCTTGGGGGTATCCGATGACCCGGACTCCACCGAGGTTCTCCTCGGCGGTGAGGACGTCTCGCGCGTCATTCGAGAAGACGAAGTCACCCGTAACGTTTCCGCCGTATCTGCCATTCCGGAGGTGCGCGAGAATCTGGTTGCGCTGCAGCGCAAGCTTGCCCGCGAGGCTCACCGCGCGATTGTAGAAGGCCGCGACATTGGCACTGTGGTGCTTGCCGACGCCCCCGCAAAGGCATTCATGACTGCCTCTGCCGAGGTCCGCGCTCAGCGCCGCCAAGCCCAGAATGAAAAGGCGGGCATCGCTTCGGATTACGAGACGGTACTTGCGGATGTCCAGCGCCGGGACGCTGCGGATTCTTCCCGCAAGACCTCACCACTGCGCCCAGCGGAAGACGCAACCCTAGTCGATACTTCCAATATGAGCCCAGAGGATGTTCTGCAAGCTCTAATTAACGTGGTAAAGGAGTCTGTCAATGACTAATCACGATCCCCAGGAAGAGTCGGAGACTCAGTTTCATTACCCAGCCGGTAAGTTCGATGATGAGGTGGTAGAAGCCTCTCCTGGTTGGGCCGCCGATGATTTCAATACCGAGGAATTCGACTATGACTTCGATGACTCGGAATTTGGTGAGGCCGATTATGGCGACGATGCGCACGCAGAAGAGCCTCTGAGTGAAGAGGAGTGGGAAGAACTCTCCCGCGCCTTCGGCGTGGAGTCCGATGATCACACCGAGGAAGCATTGTGCACGGTGGCCGTAGTCGGGCGCCCAAATGTAGGTAAGTCCTCCTTGGTTAACCGTTTCCTTGGCCGCCGCGAAGCGGTGGTAGAGGACCACCCAGGCGTTACTCGTGACCGAATTTCCTACGTTGCGGACTGGAACGGTCAGCGCTTTTTGGTACAGGACACCGGCGGCTGGGATCCCAACGTGAAGGGGATCCATGCCGCGATTGCCCGCCAGGCAGAAGTCGCCATGGAAACTGCCGATGTCATCGTTATGGTGGTGGACACCAAGGTGGGCATCACGGAGACGGATGAGGTCATGGCCCGCCGCCTGCAGAAATCGCCTGTGCCAGTGATTTTGGTATCGAATAAGTTCGATTCCGATAATCAGTACGCGGATATGGCGGAATTTTATGCCTTGGGCTTGGGCGATCCGTGGCCCGTATCCGCCCAACATGGCCGCGGTGGTGCGGACGTGCTCGATGAGATTTTGCGGGTCTTCCCTGAAGAGCCTCGGCAGACCGCGATTACCTCTGGACCTCGCCGCGTCGCATTGGTGGGCAAGCCTAACGTCGGCAAGTCCTCGCTGCTGAATAAGCTCACCAGCGAGGAGCGTTCCGTGGTCGACAACGTCGCGGGAACCACCGTGGATCCGGTGGACTCGCTAGTGCAATTGGATGAGCAGCTGTGGAAGTTCATTGATACCGCAGGCCTGCGCAAGAAGGTAAAGAATGCGCAGGGGCATGAGTACTATGCGTCCTTGCGCACCCGCGGCGTAATCGATGCTGCTGAGGTCTGCATCATGCTTATCGACGCCTCTGAGGAGATCTCCGAGCAGGACCAGCGCGTGCTCAATATGGTGCTCGAGGCGGGTAAGGCACTGGTGATTGCATTTAATAAGTGGGACCTCATGGATGAGGATCGCCGCTATTACCTGGACCGCGAGATTGATCAGCAGCTGAGCCACTTGCCGTGGGTTACGCGTGTGAATATCTCTGCGGAAACGGGCCGCGCGCTGCAGAAGCTGGAGCCGGCCATGATTGAGGCACTGGAAAGTTGGGATCAGCGTGTGTCCACGGGCCAGCTGAATAACTGGCTGCGTGAGGCTATCGCGGCTAACCCGCCGCCGATGAAGAATAACCGCCTGCCGCGCGTATTGTTCGCCACGCAGGCCTCGACTCAGCCGCCGACCATCGTCTTGTTTACGACGGGCTTCTTGGATGCGGCGTATCGCCGCTACCTTGAGCGCAAGTTCCGCGAGCGGTTTGGCTTCCACGGAACGCCTATCCGAATCGCAGTGCGAGTGAGGGAGAGGCGCGGAAAGAAGCGCTAGCAGTATGCCCGTTACGCTGGGATTATAGCATCCAGGCGAGCGATTTTTACACCGGACACGGTGTGAGAATTCGCTCGCCTTTCCGTTTATGTCCGGTTATGTGGGGCCGGATAGGATATAACCAGTTAATCATTCTCTCGTGATGGAAGGCTCAGCATGCTAGCCAGCGTAATTGCGCCAGATTCAATTCTGGCCATCGTGCTCCAGGTCATCATCATCCTCAGCGCCCTGCTATTGGGCACTCGTTATGGTGGCATCGGATTAGGACTTATTTCCGGCATCGGTTTGATGCTCATGGTTTTTGTCTTCGGCCTCGCCCCGGGCGAGCCGCCGGTATCCGTGATGCTGACCATCATTGCGGTCATCGGCTGCGCCGCCACCTTGCAACAGGCGCGCGGTCTAGAAGTGATGATGCAATTTGCCGAGAAGTTTCTCCGCGCCCACCCAGAGCGCATCACCATCCTCGCGCCGCTGACCACTTGGTTCCTGACGGTACTGTGCGGTACGGGTCACGTCGTGTACACGATGTTTCCGATCATCGAGGATATTGCCCTGAAGAAGGGCATCCGCCCAGAGCGCCCCATGGCTGTGGCATCGACGTCGGCTCAGATGGGTATTACGGCCTCGCCAGTGTCTGTGGCCACCGTATCCCTAGCGTCCATCATCGCGGAAAACGCCGGCGCTATCGATCACGCCTATTCTATTCCGCAGATTCTCATGGTGGCTATGCCCGCCTCGCTTGCCGGTGTCATTCTTGCCTCGCTGTGGTCGCTGCGCCGAGGAAAGGACTTGGATGAGGACCCGGCATTCCAGGAGCGCATGAAGGACCCGGAGTTTGCAGAAAGCATTCACCAGTCCACCGGGTCGCTCATGGATGAGGAATTTTCGCCAGAAGCAAAGCGTGCGGTGGTTATCTTCCTCGTGGCTATCGCCAGCGTGGTGGCACTCGGTGCGTTCGAATTCCTGCGCCCGCTCGTCCCAGGCGATGATGGGGAGTTGAGCCCGCTTTCGATGAACCTGGTTATCCAAATGGTCATGCTTGTTGCCGGCGCAATCATCCTGCTCAGCTGCAAGCCAGACCCGAAGAAAATCGCTTCCACGCCAGTGTTTAAGGCCGGTATGACCGCAGTATTTTCGGTCTTTGGTGTGGCATGGATGGCAGATACCTTCTTCCAAGCCCATATCGATGCCCTGGAGTCCAACCTCGGGTCCGTGGTGGAGGCCGCCCCGTGGGCCTACGCGGTGGTATTGGTCATCGTGTCCAAACTGGTTAACTCCCAGGCCGCCGCCCTGGTTGCCATCGCTCCGATCGGCCTGCAGCTGGGAATTGACCCCGCCATTATCGTTGGTTTCTATGGCGCAGCATATGGCTACTTCATCTTGCCAACCTACCCTTCGGACCTGGCCTGCATCGGCTTCGACCGCACGGGCACCACCCACATTGGCAAGTTCGTCATCAACCACTCCTTCCTTGTCCCTGGCGCCATCTCGGTGTTCACCTCCTGCGTAGTGGGCTCGCTATTGGCGCAGGTCCTGCTCTAATCCGAATTCCGTACCAGCACGAAGGCATCTGTGCGGTACGGGATGCGTAGTTTTTGCCCCGGCTTAAACTCCATGTGCTCGTAGAGGTACCAATCCAGGTTGTGGGTCATGCGTTCATGGATGGCCTCGCCATTGCGTAGCCAATAGGATCGGGTGTGCATCAGCTGGTGAAGCTGCTCCGGGGTTAGTTCGTTCTCCCAGGTCAAGCGCAGCTCGTGGTCTAAAGACCACGGCTCCGTGTAGTTCGGATAAAAGCCTGGTTTATGTACATCCCCGGAGTGCATGATGCGAGAAAGCCGCAGGACCCAGGGGTCCGCGTTGACATCAAGCGTGTTCCACACCAGGAGAATCTTCCCGCCCGGCGCGAGGACGCGGTCAAGCTCTGCGCAGGCGGCTGGCACGTCGACCCAGTGCCAGGTTTGGGCGAGGCAGGCGGCGTCTAGGGAGGCGTCGGCAAGCGCGGTGTTTTCGGCCGTAGCACGAAGGACTGGCAGGCGGAGGTGGGCTGCGAGAATTCCAGCCATATCGCCGGAAGGCTCCAGAGCCAAAACCCGAGGATTGGGTAGGGACTCGGTGAGTTTTCCAGTACCGGCACCAATATCGGCAACGGTATGGGCGTCAGCGATAAGGGCAGAAACCTCGTCCGGATAGCCGGGGCGCACATCGTGATAGGTGCTCGCGCCGCGGCGGAAGGCCTGGGCGGAAGCGGTGCGTTGCGCGGCATCGCGGAAGCCGGGGCCTTGTCTAGTGGAGGCCTTGCGGTAGCTAGGGAAGTGGCTGGGATCGGGGCGGCGAGTCGTCATAGCCCATCTAACCTACCCCGAATTAGAATGGCTGCCTATGAGGACACTTCCTGCACCATCAGATCCCAGGTGGCTGCTAAAGACTGTCTTTTCTCGTCCATCCCTCACTGTGCCGGCCGCACTCTGCATGGCTGTATCTTTTCTGCTTAACGGATCGACTCCAGTGATCGTGGGACATGCCATTGATCAAGCTGTGTCGAAAGGATCCGTTGAGCGATTAGGCATGTGGCTGGTGGTATTGGGGGCAGCTTTTGGTCTTAATGCCATAGCCGCATGGTTCGGACGCGGCCTTAACGCGCGAGCCATGCTAGTAATTGGGCACGATGTTCGCATGGCCATCACGGATAGGATTCAGGATCCGCGGGGCATCGCAGGCGAGCCTCGCAGCGCCGGCGAGCTGCTTTCCATCGCCTCCACAGACGCACGGCGCGTGCAGAATGCGGTGATGATGACGGTTTTCCCCGTCGCTGAGATCACCGCCATTGTGTATGTGGCGATCATGGCTAGCCGTATTAACCTGCCTTTAGGCATTGCCATTTTGTGTGGCGGGCCGTTAATGGTGTGGGGCTCAGTGCGCGCGGCAAAGCCTCTGCGTACGCGTTCCGGAATCCGCCAAGCGGCGTTGGCGAAGGCCAGCTCCATGGCCACCGATGTGGTCCAAGGCCTGCGGATCCTTAAGGGCCTGGGTGCTGTAGCCACAGTGAGTAGGCGTTATTCCGCGGTGTCGGGTGCCGCCTATGCGCGAACGGTAGAAGCCAATGGTGCCCAAGCCCGACTTAATGCGGCTACGGAGATTTTGGGCTCGGTATATGTCATTGCAGTGGGTATTGGTGCAGGAATGATGGCTATGCGCTCCATGATTAGCGTAGGTGAACTCATTACGGTCATCGGCCTTACGCAGTTCATTATCACGCCGATGACGATGCTGGGCCGCAACATCGCCTCGCGGTGGGCGGCCGCACAGGCAAGCGCTGAGCGCATTATCGCCGTCCTCGCCGCTCCCGGGGTGGAGAAGAGTGAACCGCAGGTTCCGGCCCTCGCCCCTGGGATCAACGTGGTGCCCGAGCCTGTTCCAGAGGATCTCGTCTTCTTGCCGCGCGAGCGATTCCTGGTTGTTCCACACGAAACCATGCTTTTTGAGGGGACCGTGGGGGACAATATTCATCCGGATAGCGCGAGTGCACAACGAGCCCTCTTCGTGGCTGCAGGGGAAGATATCCCGGGCGGGTTGGACCGTGAGGTGGGAGAAGGCGGCCGAAATCTCTCCGGCGGACAGCAACAGCGCGTGGCGCTTGCACGAGCCATTGCGGCGGACGCGGAGATCCTAGTTTTAGCCGATCCCACAACCGCCGTGGACTCGGTGACCGAGCAGGAAATTGCCCAGCGGGTGGCGCATCACCGCGGGCCTAAGCCCACGCTTGTCTTCACCACTTCGCCGGCGTGGGCAGCAGTGGGGGCGCAGCTATGATGCGGTTTCCTACGGCCTCCTGGCCCCAAGTGCGTAAGGAAGTGGGCCGCCAGCTTTCCGACTTCCCCGGTGCCCGCCCCCAAGCCGCAGCGGCCTTGGCCTTGCTTACCGCAGGCGCCGGCAGCAATGTAGCGATCCCCATCCTGTTGGGAAAGATCGTTGACGCTGTCATTGATCAAGGCGCCATTGTGCCCATCGGTATCTCGCTGGTACTGTTGGCCGCGGTCTCGGCACTGTTTTCCGCTGCGGGGTTCTATGTCCTTTCGCGCCTGAGCGAAAAAGTGATCTCCGCTTTGCGGGAAGATATGGTCTCTACCGCTCTTCGCCTGCCTACTCACCGGGTGGAGGAAGCCGGCACTGGGGATTTGGTCTCTCGCTCTACCGATGATGTAGCAGAACTATCGGCTGCCGTAACCGAGACCGTCCCCGTGCTTACGAAATCTGCCTTCGCCATCGCAACCACTGGGGTGGCACTAGTCAGCCTCAATTGGCAATACCTACTGGTAGTAGGTGCAGTTACGCCGTTATATTTCATTGCTGCGCGCCAGTACCTGCAGCGCGCTCCGCAGCGCTATACCGACGAACGCGCTGCCATGGCGGAACGGGCACGCAGGCTCCTAGAGGCAATTCGAGGGCGAGAGACTGTGCGCGCCTTTGGCATGGAAAACCAGATGCATGCCGGTATTGAACGTGCCTCCGCACAGGTGGTGGACAAAGGCTACGCCGCGCGAAGGACAATGATGGTCCTACAGCTATGGATGACGGGCATCGAGTTAATAATGCTGGCCTGCGGGTTGCTCGTCAGCTTTTGGGTGGTGCAGGCTGGGGCGCTCACCGTTGGCGCAGTCACCGCGGCGATGCTCCTTCTCATTCGCTTGCGGGGTCCGCTCATGGGATTGATGCGAGTAATCGATACCATTCAATCCGGCTATTCCTCCCTGTCTCGGATAGTTGGGGTGGTTATGGATCCGCCACGGGCGGTGCCAGACTTTGGCGCCCCGTCTCCACGTGGAGTTGCCGAATTAAAAGAAGTGAGCTTCAGCTACGAAGACGGCGGCTGGGCCGTGAGGGACATAAACCTTAAGTTTCCCGCTGGGCACACCATAGCTTTAGTGGGAGCCTCTGGTGCAGGAAAGACCACGGTCGCTGCTCTTTTGGCCGGACTGCGAGTCCCGGCTACCGGAACAGTCTTGGTGGACGGAGTAGAGGTATCGGCCCTTTCTGATTCCGAAAGGGTGGCGCGTTTAGCGATGATTTCCCAAGAGGTTCACGTATTCTCAGGAACCCTGCGCGAAGATTTGTCCTTGGCCGCCCCGCAAGCTTCAGACGCACAAATGGAAGATGCACTACAGCGCGTCGGCGCACAGTGGTATTCGCAGTTAGAGGAGGGCCTAGATACAGTCATTGGCGCTCGGGGAATCCACCTTGACCCAGTAGCAGCGCAGCAGCTTGCGCTGGCGCGAATATTGCTTTTAGATCCCCAGATCGTCATCATGGATGAGGCCACCGCAGAGGCCGGATCGGTGGGGGCGGAAGCTCTGGAAGAAGCCGCGACAGAGGTCACCCGTGGGCGAACAGCACTGGTAGTGGCGCACCGACTAGACCAAGCCGCACGAGCCGATAGCATCGCCGTAATGGACAACGGGCGGGTGGTGGAGCAAGGCAGTCACCACGAACTGTTAGATTATGGTGGCCGCTATAAGCAACTATGGACCGCATGGCAGAAGGGACGACAAAGATGAACGCGAGGTCGCTACGGGCCCTGGTTGGTGCGGTAGCAGTGAGTTTCCTTGCGGTTGCCGGCGCATCATGTTCGGCCGATTCGCCCGACTCCGCGCCCCCAGCAGTCCCAACTGAGACGAAAAACCTAGGGATTCCAACCTCTGCACCGCTAAGCGGACCCGAGCCAGGAAGCTATACCACCGTTAATCTGCCATCGGGGCGCTCCTTTATCCTTAGCTTGCCCAAGGACTACATGGGGGATAAAAAGTGGCCCATCGTCCTGGCTTTTCCAGGCTGGGGACAATCTGCCGAGAATCTCCGCGGCTATTCCCGCCTCGACGCCGCTGATGCCATCACTGTTTTCGCAGAAGGTAAAAAGAAAGCTTGGAGCCCTGCTCCTTATGCCAAGACGTCAACAACAGAAGATAAAAAATTTGTTCGCGACATCATTGATGCCGTTCGAGCAACGTATCGGGTAGATGACTCCCGGATTTTTGCTACCGGCATGTCGAACGGCGGCGGGTTTGCCGCCTACCTGGCCTGCCAGATGCCCGATGTTTTTAAGTCCGTGGCTACCGTTTCCGCTGCCTACTACAAAGATATTCTTAAAGACTGTGCTCATTCCCCCGTGGGTCGATTGGATATTCACGGCACCGTGGACCCCGTGGTGGGTTACTACGGTGGAACGCGCCATAAGACCAAGTACTATTCCGTGGAATCGGTGCTGGAACAGGACCGTAAGCGCAATGGTTGCTCTACCAAGGTCGATACGACCCGCCTAGTCAACAATGCACTCGATATGAAGTGGAGCGGCTGTACCGCACCGCTGGAACACATCCGTATCGCCGGAGGCTCACACGTATGGCCTGGTGGTACAGCGGACGCGCACAATGAGGTAGGCAAATTCTTCGCTACCGACCGCGTCCTAGACTTCTTCGGCATTCCCGGTCGCCCGTCCGGTACCGCACAGACTTAGTCCTGGCGATAGACCTGAAAGGATGCGCCTGGGACCTTGCGCACCCTTTCAATGCAAATATCTGCCACGGTAGAAAAGCCCGCGCGATGAGCAGCGCTACGCGGGGAGGTTGGCTCTGGAATTTGCACAAGGTGAAAAGACCGAGTGCCCCCATAGTCGTTATTGAGTTCAACTACCGCCTGTGCAGTGGTGCCGGAGCCCGCAAAAAAGTCAAGGACGCGCGCATCCTTTCCACCCGCAATGGAAATGAGGTGCTTAATCAAGCGCACCGGTTTGGGAAACTCGAAAACGCCCTCTATCCCCATGACGTCTTCAGCATCACGCCTGCCAGTGCGGGTCACCCCAAAGCGCTCGCCGTCCAAGATGGAGCGTGGGCGCGCTCCCACCTTCTGATAGTTCTTGGTATAAACAAACCCTCGGCGGAAGACGAGCTCATCGAAGCGCTGTTCAACCTTTTCCCGGCCCCAGCGCCAACGGGCGACTTTTTCTTTTCCCACCGGCTGGTCCGGCCAGTATTCCTTGCCGTCGGGGCCGGAGATAGGGAAGTCGAGGGAGGGAAGGTACCCGAGGGTCTTAGAGTCCAAACGCACCAAGGAGTACTTCCCCTTGTCATCCTCATGGTTGTATTTGGTGGAAGTATGGCCCTGGAGATCGACATTGAAACCGGGATTTTCAGGAGTCCGAGCGTAGCTCAGAATATATTCGTGCTCTACCACCGCGTACTTAGAATCATTCTTGCCGGTGCCGGCTTTTTTCCAAATCAATTGGCCGGCAAAGCACTCCTCTCCAAAAACTTCATCGAGTACCTTGCGGGTATTGGCTACTTCGTCCTCTCCAATGGATACGAAAATAAAACCATTTGTTGACAATACTTGCCGGGCCAAGATGAGCCGGGGAAGCATCATAGATAACCATTGCGAGTGCCACTCTGCATAGCTCCCCGAGCGCATCTGCCGGCGCAAACGGTAATTGTCGCGGTAGACAAAGTCTTTGCCGGTGTTATAGGGAGGGTCTATGTAAATGACGTCAAAGAGCTCTCCACGGCTGGCAAGTTCCTGAAGTACTGGAAGATTATCTGCGGCAATAATCGCGTTGTCCGCACCGACAGCTGTACTGAGTGCAGAATCACGCGTGAAATGGCGTGGCAGAGGGGTGCTAGCTGCTGCTCGAGCTGCCTCCTTGCCCGGCCATACTAAGCCAAAGAATTCCATGCCCGTCTCCGGAGTAGATGGTCGCGCTGGGTTAGTGGAAGCCATGGTGCAGTGCCTTCGTCGGAGAATCGTCGATACCGTCTAACGCTATCATTTGCAAGACTTAGGAAAATTGGCCTTTGGCTAAAATACTTCACTGCTTTTCTTTAAGCATAGCTAGGGCCGGGCTAAAGCAGCAGGCCCTATTGGGTGCTCGTTAGGCTGCGGGGGTGTCCGCATACCCCTGAGGGCAACTTGGATATGGAGTAGTAAAACTTATTTGGTCTAGTGACCTAAAGAACTTTTCGGTGGCATGTTGGCTCAAGTGTCGGTACGTTGGGGTGTGTTGCCGGACACGGCAGCTTTTAGATAAAGCTAGAACTAGAAGAAAGGATAACCACATGGGTATCTTCGATAAGGCAAAGGACGCACTGAACTCCGACAAGGGCGAAGAGCTCAGCGACAAGGGCCTGGACAAGGCAGCTGATGTAGCTAAGGGCAAGCTCGGCGAGGACAAGGCTGACCAGATCGACAAGGCTCGTGACGCAGCTGACGGCAAGATCGGCAACGAGTAAATAGCTTCGCCCGCTTATAGGGCGAATGGCTACCTTCTATTTTGGCCCCGAGCCCGCAAGGGCTGGGGCCAAAGCTATATAAAGACCAGCGACATAAAGCTGGCAAAGGTCTATATAGGCGCTCCCACCTTTTCGTGGGTGACTCAACTTATAAAGTGAACGTATCCCAAGCAATTTTGCATGAAATCGCTAGGATTATATTTGTGAACAATCTTGAAGGCACCGTTTCCCATGCGGGCTCCACTAAGCAGCGCTTGCTGGAACAAAGTGCCCGTATCCTGGCTAAGGGCGGGCGCGACGCTTTAAAGGTTTGTGCTGTGGCGGAGCAGATCGCTGTTCCAGTCGATGAAGCTAAGTCTTTCTTTGAAGATGACCACGACCTTTACATTCAGACCAGCCGGTTCTTGGATGAGCGTCTCCGAGTAGCGGCCTACGATGCACTCGATAAATTGCCGGATGACGCGACCGCGATTCAGAAACTTCGCGAGTCTGCCAAGGTCTACTTCAACTTGGCTGTTGATAACCCCACTTACTTCGCCGCCTATAACAACTGTGAGACGGCAACGAGCTTTCCCAACTTTGAGGACGGCATCGAAGAGGCGAAAAGCTTTGATGCCTTCCCGCCCACCTTCCGCTGGATTCTTGAACACATGCGGGAAGCCGCCATTGCAGCACGCGGCGATTTTGATCACCGCTTGGTAGTGCTCCAAGCCCTTACTTTCCTGTCTGAGTTGCAGGGTATTACTCACTTGGCCACGTTCGGCATTATGCGTCATCTCTCGCCCACGGCGAAGAAGCAGACCTTCAATGCTTGCATTGAGACTTTATTTTCTGGGTTGGAAGATAGCTTGCGTGACGGGGAGATTGCGCCCTTTGAACCGCTAGCACTCGTTGGCGATCCAGCGGAACCGATTACTACAGCAGCAAAGGACATGCCAAAGTCTACGGCTGAGGAAAAGCGTGCAGCCATCTTCCGTGGTGCGGCCGAAGAGATTGTCTATAACGGTCTGCCTAGCTTGCATCTCGGCTCAGCTGCTGCCCGAGCAGGCGTAGATTTGGCAGACGCAGAGCATCTTTTCGATGGTAATTCTCACCTGCTGCGTTCTTTGGAAGAGTCTTTGGATGAAGCCAATACGCTAGCGATCATGCGCCAGAACCAGGCCGTGCCAGAAGGATCCCACGGGCTGGATTATATTAAGGCAACCGGATTCGGATATTTGGAGTATGCGCTGGAAGACCCCGTCGGCTTCGTCGCCCTTATCGAGGTATCAAGCCGCTCGATTGTCCCCGTCTCTTTCGATGAACCCGGCGATACTGAACAGCCATTTGATATGGGTAAGGCCTTTACCTACATCATGAATCTGGTGCGCGATGCCATTTCCGAGTCGAATGGGCCACGATCTCCATGGATTCTCTTTACCCAGATTGCGGCGCTGTGGGCCTCCATCCACGGCCTCTCGCAGTTGAGTACTGTAGGAGCCCTGCGCTATCACTCGGCTGATTTCTACTTCAACCTAGCTTCCAAGGTGATGGACGTAGTCATTCAGGGCATGGTCAATGTTCTTGAGCTAAAGCAGCCAGAATAGGAAGCCAAGCAAAAGGGGCCGCGCAGTGGGCTTCCTTTTTCTATATCCATCCCTGGGCATGTGCAGTAGTTGCTGCTTCAAAGCGGTTCCCAGTTCCTGTCTTGGCGATGAGCGATGAGACAATATTGCGCACTGTGCCAGTGCTCAGGTGAAGATGCCCGGCAATCTGGCGGGTGTCGCTTCCCTCCAAGACATGACATGCGATCTCCTTTTCGCGTGCGGTTAGTGGATTGTCGGGCGTGAAAATAGTTTCTTGGGCCAGTGCAGGGTCGATGACCTTTAGACCGGCGTGCACTCGCCTTATGGCTTCGGCAAGTTGTTCGGGTGGGGTGTCCTTGACTACGAAGCCAGCTACGCCTGTTTCCAAAGCACGTTTGACGTAGCCACTGCGCCCAAAGGTCGTGACAATCAGGCTGCGGCAACCCGTGCCCTCAAGTTCAGCGGCCGCATCAAGACCGTTCTTACCGGGCATTTCAATATCAAGTAGCGCAACGTCGACGCCATGCTTGGCGACGAGCCCCGCAACCTCCGCGCCCGTTGCACACTCAGCCACAACGCTGATATCTGGCTCTGTCTCCAAGAGGGCAACTAGCGCCCCACGCACCAATGATTGGTCCTCAGCAATGAGAACTCGGATGGGATCAGTCATTGCCTGAGCCTCCGGCGGTAGTAAGAGGAAGAAAGTCCGTATCGCCATTCATAGTAACCAAGGCCAGAGTACAGCCCTTGCGGCGCGCAAAAAGCAGCTGTCCCCCAGCATCTGTTATACGTTTGCGCAAACCGACAATCCCACCGTGGGCACGAGAAAGACTTTCGTCAGCGTCAAACCCGCAGCCATCGTCTACCACTTGGAGTTGGTGGTCTGTCACCTGAACCCAACAGTGCGCTGCGCCTGAGTGCCGGACCACGTTTGTGGTTAGCTCACGCAGGGCCCAGGAAAATTCGGCGTCGTAAAGCCCAGCGCTTTTGGCCGCAGAGGGCAAGTACGACTCAATGCCGGCAGTGTCGAGAGCCCTGTAAGTCGCGTGGATTTCCCCTTCAAAAGTGGGCATGCGCATCCGGGTTACTGTGGAGCGGACTTCCGCCAAGCCTCTCCGAGAAAGCATGCTCACCTCCTGGAGCTCCTGCTGCGCCCGTTGCGGATCCGAATCTATTAGACGCCGGGCAAGCTCTGATTTGAGGTTGATAACGGTTAAAGAGTGGCCCAAGAGATCGTGAACATCGGTAGCGATATCCTCGCGTTGGCGTGCCAAGTCCAATTCATGCTTCAATTCAGCGCGGCTATCTTCGCGCTGGGAAAATGTACCTAGCAGCACTAGTAGTATTGGCCAGACGAAGAGGACTATCAGGGCCCAGCCGGTGCTTTCAGGAGCGAAGAACCACGTGGTGGTGGCGAGCACGGTCCCCATTAGCAGGGTAAGCGCTAATGCTCGGCGTAGAGAAAGGTTAAAGCCGATCAGCGCCGCAAGGTAGGGCACAAACGTGACGGCTATTATCCCGAAGAAACAAATTGATATCGCTGCGATGGCCGCGAGTGACACCCAGTAGAGCCCGATCCGCTGTCCTAACCGCCATCCGCGTGGGTAGTAGCCCACAGCGCCAAAAGAAAAGAAGTAGACGGCACTAAACGCTAAAGCGCACGCAGATGCCCCAATTCGTTCAGCGAGCGTCGTTCCCGGCGCGGCAAAGGTCATCACCAACCCGGGAATGAGGAAGACCAACCATACGCTGGCGAAAAGAGCGCTATTAAGGCTAAAACCGCGCCACGGATCGCGAAAGGGGCCCATTAGCGGCGCGCCTTGTCGCGGGAGCGCAGCACCAGGCAAGCGGCGAGAAAGATGGTCGTCCATACCGCGAAGTTTAACCATGCGGCCCACATGGGGTGCGACACGGTGCCTTCCTCCCCGCTAAGAAACTGCATGCCTTCTGCAAGGGGCCACTGGGCGAGCACAACCGGGCCAAAGAGGGGAGTGAAGCGGCCCAATTCCATCAGCGGCTCAGTAAGTGGAGTGAATACATTGGCGGCAAAGAGGAAGAGGACAACGGAGGTCGAGGCGATTGCGACAGAATTGTCGGTGGGCAAAGCCATGGCCCACACCAAGCCATAAAAGCCAAAGGGAATGGAAACTAGGACGCAAGCGATGAAGGCTAAAATCCACTGGGGTGGTTGCATCGAGGCTTGTGTCACGGCGCCGGTGATAAATACCGCGGTGATGGGGAGCAGTGCCTGAAAGCCGATTGATATGAGGTTTGCCCACAGAAGCTGTCGTGGGTGCAGGGGAGTGAGGGCTAATTGACGCGCCCACCCAGTCTTCGCATCTGTTACGGCGGAGCCAGCGGCAGATACGGAGCCTGCCACGCCGCCGTAAAGGGCCATGCTGATCATCTCTAAGGCGGCGAAGTTTCCTCCTTTAAAGGGGGCATCACCAAAATCCATCATGGTGCCAAAGAGGAGGTAAAAAAATACCGGCAAGATGGTGCTGAAAAAGAGGGGAGTAAGGTTGCGACGAAGGCGCAGCAGGTTGTGAGTGGCAAACCGGAGAGTGCGCGCACTGGTCGTTGCAGCTTGTGTGGTCATGGCATGTTCCTTTCGCGAAGTAGCCAACGGAGCGACGGGCTAGGACTGGGACGCTGTCAAAGCAAGAAATGCGTCCTCTAAGGAGTGTTTGCGAATAGTCAGGTCATGGGCCGTGGTGTGATTGAGAAGGTAATTCGCAAGTACATCGGAGTCACGGGTGGTCATCCGGGCGTGAGTGCCAGACAAGGAAATCTCGGCGACGGTGGGTAGCTCTTTCGCATTTAAAGGTGTGCCGTCGAACTTTGCCTCGACTATGCGCTTGCCTGACTGTTCGCGCAGTTCTGTGGCCTGAGCATCTGCGCACAGCTTTCCTTCATGCAGGAGGATTATCCTTGCTGCAAAATTGTCTGCCTCTTCGAGGTAGTGCGTAGCGAAGACAATGGTGCGTCCCTGTTCTGCTTGTCTGTGCATGGTGGACCAGAACTCGTGGCGCGCTTGAGCATCCATGCCAGCTGTAGGCTCATCGAGCAATAAAATGTGGGGATTGCCTAAAAGAGCGAGGGCGAATCGCACGCGTTGTTGCTCGCCACCAGAGCATTTTCCTACTGGGCGGTGCAGGATCCGGTCTAGGTCTGCTTGTTTGGCAACTTCTCCGATGGGAAGGGGATGGGGAAAGGTAGAGGAAATCATCTTTAGGGTGTCCAAGACTGTGAGCTCGGGTAGCAGGCCACCGGTTTGCAGCACGGCGCCAATCTGTGCCGCGCGGATCGCGGTGTGCGGTGTGTGTCCAAGCACGGAAACGCTGCCGGAGGTGGGGGTGGTAAGCCCGAGGATGAGGTCAAAAAGGGTGGTTTTGCCTGCTCCATTGGTGCCTAATAGGCCTACGATCTCGCCTTGGGCGATGCTGAAGGAAATTTCGCTGAGCGCATGGACGGGATGGGAGGATCTCGTGGCGAAGGTTTTACTGACTCCGGATACGTCTATAGCCAGCGGTTGTGCGGTTGATGGATCTGTAGTTCTCATACCTGGAAAGTATCCGTAGCCAGCAAAAATGATGAATAGGATCTGTCAGCACATTTTCATGACAAGTGTCATGACGCGGTAAGGTAGGAAAGTGCTTACTACTCTCGCAGCGGCTACTGGACTATTCGTGGCCACCAACATCGATGACATTGTGGTGTTGTCCCTCTTCTTCGCCCGTGGTGCTGGTCGCAAGGGCACGACGCCGGCGATTCTGGTAGGTCAGTATGTGGGATTTCTCGGCATACTAGCGGCCTCGGCCATTGTCGGATTGGGCTTAAATGCCGTATTACCTGAGGAATTGATTCGCTACTTTGGTCTCATTCCATTGCTTCTAGGCCTATGGGCAGCGTGGCAAGCATTCCGGGGTGAGGATGACGATGAGGATGCTTCGGGTAAGAGGCTGAGCACACTTGCGGTAGCCGGGGTGACCTTTGCCAACGGTGGCGACAATATCGGCGTCTATGTACCAGTGTTTACCACCTCTACGCCGGCTGAGGTTGCGACTTATTGCGTGGTCTTCGTAATCCTCGTGGCGCCCTTAGTGTGGGCAGCGCGGTTTGTGGCAACGCGGCCGGGCATTGCAGAAGCACTGGAAAAGTGGGAAAGCGTGCTGTTTCCCACGGTCCTCATTCTGCTGGGAATTGCGATCTTGCTTGCAGTGTAAACGCGGAATAGAAAAAGCCGGCACCTTCACGGTGCCGGCTGAATATTTGTCGGGCTAACAGGATTTGAACCTGCGACCCCTACACCCCCAGTGTAGTGCGCTACCAAACTGCGCCATAGCCCGCCGTCGAACTGTGCGACTTGTCTAGATTACATCAGTAGGATTCTACTGTGAAATTTGGGGTGTAACCTGCGCTAAAACTCGCCGCTGGAGTACACCCAAGCGCCGCCGACGCGGCGAAACGAGGAACGTTCGCGTTGTGAGCCAACGGCCGCGCCTTTATAAAAGGCCTCAAACTCCACTACGCCGGAATTATCGAGCAATCCGCCTGCTTGGGTGTCCAGGATATCGAGGCGATAAAACCGGACGGGAGAATCAGCCAAGTCGAGTGTTGCAGGGCGAGTATCGGGATCCCACGTACGGAGGAGATAGGCTTCGTCGCCAGTAACAAAGGCGCTAAAGCGCGAGCGCATGAGCGCCTCCGCGGTGGGGGCGTTGGTGCCGGCATGGTACTTGCCACAGCACTCGCCGTAGGTCAGGCCGGTGCCGCACGGGCAGCGGCGCGAGGGATCAAAGGCTGCCATTAGTGCGCGTCCACGTCCACGATGGTGACGTTGCCGAGCATGCGCTCAACATCGGTGTCCTTCGCGGCAGAGCGCAGGGCGGACTTTTCTTCCGCTGACAGTTTTCCGGCAAGCTCGATGCGGCGTTCGAAGCTAGCGGGGCCGGTTTGGGTGATGCTCACGTGGACGTCGTCAAGCGCAAGCCTCTTGCCGGCATCCTTGATTGCTTGGGTGGCGGTCGTAGCCAGCGCGGACATAACAAGGCCCTCTGCGGTAAAGCCCTTACCCTTGCCGCCATTCTTCTTCGTGCGGTCGGCACTGAGGTTGTGGTCATTATGGCGGACGACCACGCCGAATTTGGTGCCGGTGGCCGGCTGCGCAACGGCGGCGTCGGGTCCTACTTCCTCCGGGCGGTAATCAGGAACGATAAACTGCTCGGCCCACGCACCGATGAGATCCGCAGCGCGGGCTGCCGTGCCCTGCTTGGTGAGCAGGTGATCGGTCTTGTCCAGGGAAACCAAGGATTTGGGGTAGCGCGTGAGCAGGAAGATATTTTGCGCATTGTCTATGCCCACCGTCTGGTCAATGGGTGAGTGCAACACCATCAACGGCTTGCGGAGCTTGGGCAGGTACTCCTCAGGGTTGGTATCGGCCAAGTCCTCGAGGAACTTGCGGGAAATGATAAGGCCGCGGCCACCGAGGATTACTTCCACCTCTCCGTTGGCGTCGACCTCGCCAATTTTGTCCGCATAGTGAAGCACGGAGTGGGCAGGATCAAAGGGCGCGCCAATGGTGGCTACCGCCTTAAGTGATTTCATGGTGGTGGCCGCCTTCAATGCAGCGGCGCCACCGAGCGAGTGGCCCATGAGCAATTGTGGAGCAGAGTAGTTCTCCGTCAGCCAGGCGGCAGCGGCATGGATATCATCAACATTTTGGCTAAAGGTAGTATCGCCAAATTCTCCGGCGGACTGGCCAAGACCGGGAAAATCGAAACGTAAAGTGGCGATGCCGAACTCGGTGAGCTGCTTCGCGGTGCGGGCAGCACCGGGAGTGTGGCGCGAGCCGGCGAAGCAATGGGCAAAGATGGCATAGGCGATCGGGGGAGAATCCGGGAAGTCGATGGTTCCGGCCATCTCGGTTCCCCGGCTCGAAGGCAGCTTAACATTGACGGATTGCATGAGAACTACAATAACGGGCCTCTTACCCGCAAGCCATACCAGGTTGACTACAGTCGATAGGAGCAATCCAAATAAGGAGGATGAGGTATGGGCGCGTTCGATTGGTTCTGGAAAGCAATGGGCTCGCAAAGCGAGCGTAACGATAAGAAATCCAAGGCCATCGTGGGTTCAGCCGATGAAGCGGCTCGGGCATTGGGCCAGCAGGACGACGCAGCTGTAGCCCAAGCTGCACGCGATGCCGTTGCAGGCGGCGAGATTGCGGATAAGGCGCAGTTCCTCGCGGCCCTAGCAGTAGCGTGCGAGCGCACCCTAGGGATGCATCCCTTCAATGTGCAGTCCCAAGCCGTACTGCGCCTGCTTACCGGAGACGTCATCCAAATGGCCACCGGCGAAGGCAAAACTTTGGTGGGTGCCATGGCGGCTACGGGTTTCGCGTTGACTGGCAAACGCGTCCACGTTGTCACCGTCAATAACTATCTTGCCGCCCGCGACGCCGAATGGATGCGTCCTGTCGTGGAGTTCTTTGGATTGAGCGTTGCCTCGGTTACGGAGGGCATGACACCGGATGAGCGACGCGCTGCGTACGCGCAGGATATTATCTACGCACCGGTCAACGAACTGGGCTTTGATCTGCTCCGTGATAACCAAATTACTGATCGCTCCCACACGGTGCAGGCCGCCGGCGACGTTGCCCTCGTAGACGAGGCCGACTCTGTCCTAGTGGATGAGGCCCTTGTGCCCCTGGTGCTGGCCGGAAATCGGCCAGGTGAGGCCCCCACCGGGCACATCACCAATGTGGTTTCCCGTTTGCGCGAGAAGCTGGATTACTCCATCTCTGAGGACGGCCGCACCGTTCAACTGACGGAGACTGGTGCCCGCCGCGTGGAGCAGGAATTGGGCATTGATTCGCTCTATTCGGAGGAAAACATCGGCACCATCTTGGTGAAGGTTAACCTCGCCCTGCATGCAAAGGCCCTGCTTATCCGGGACATCCACTACATCGTGGTGGATGGCAAGCTGCAGCTTATCGACGCCTCCCGGGGCCGCGTCGCAGACCTACAACGCTGGCCCGACGGGCTCCAAGCGGCAGTAGAAGCCAAAGAAGGCCTCGAGGTTTCCGAAGGTGGGCGCATCCTCGACACCATCACGCTGCAAGAACTTATGCGACGTTACCCACTTGTGTGCGGCATGACGGGTACCGCGGTGGAAGCGACCGATCAGCTGCGGCAGTTCTATGATCTTCATGTATCCGTGATTGACCGCAATAAGCCGCTGCAGCGCTTTGATGAGCAAGACCGCATTTTTGCGACCGTCGATGATAAATCTGCCGCCATCGTGGAGGAAATAGCCACCATTCACGCCACGGGGCAACCCATCCTTGTGGGCACGCAGGATGTAGCCGAGTCGGAAGATCTGGCGGATGCTCTCCGCGAGCGGGGCATTGAAGTCAATGTACTCAACGCCAAAAATGATGAGCAGGAGGCACAGATCGTCGCCGAGGCCGGCGATATTGGACGCGTCACCGTCTCTACTCAGATGGCCGGGCGCGGCACCGATATTAAGCTGGGCGGTGCTAACGAAGCTGACCATGATGCAGTAGCGGAGTTAGGTGGCTTGGCGGTTATCGGTACCTCCCGCCACCGCACCGCCCGCTTGGATAACCAGTTGCGCGGCCGTGCGGGTCGGCAAGGCGATCCGGGCCTATCCCTATTCTTCGTCTCCCTCGAAGATGATGTGGTCCAGCAAGGCGGCGACGGCGAGACTGTGCGTGCTCAACCGGCAGAAGATGGGCGCATTGAATCCAAGCGAGTAAGTGATTTCGTGGCACACTGCCAGCGCGTGACCGAGGGCCAACTACTCGAAATTCATGCCCAGACCTGGAAGTATAACCAGCTCCTAGCTGATCAGCGCATCATTATTGATGAGCGCCGAGCCAAGCTGTTGGATACTGATCAAGCGTGGCAGGAACTATCCCAACGTGCTCCGGAGCGTGCAGCAGAGCTATCGGAGGTTCCAGAGGAAGCCCGCATCAAGGCCGCGCGCGAAATCATGCTGTATCACTTGGACTTGGCCTGGGCCGACCACCTAGAGCTCATGGACGATGTGCGCGAGTCGATCCATCTGCGCGCCATCGCACGGGAGACGCCAATCGACGAGTACCACCGCATTGCGGTGAGGGAGTTTAAGGACTTGGCTCAGAGGGCCGTAGACAAGTCTGTGGAGACTTTCCATACAGTGCTTATCGACGCCGCCGGGGCACACCTCGATGACGCCGGCCTCGCTCGTCCGAGTGCTACATGGACCTACATGGTGTCCGATAACCCCCTTGCGGGCAAGGGAAATTCCGTGCTGAGCGGCATCGGAAACATTTTCCGGTGAAATAATTCCCCGCGAAGGGGTCACGGATTCAAATGAGTCGCTAGTATTGTTATAAGTAACTCGTAACTAATCCCCGGAGGTAACAATGAGCGAGAACACCGGAACCCCGGAACCACAGGTAGAGACCACATCTGTATTCCGCGCAGACCTGCTCAAGGAGATGGAAAACGGCGCGAATGGCAATGATGCTACCGTTGCCGGCACCGACAATCTGGCGGAAGGTCAAGCCCTCCTCGTGGTAAAGCGTGGCCCGAACGCAGGTGCCCGCTTCTTGTTGGATCAGGCGACTACTACCGCCGGCCGCCACCCTGAGGCAGACATCTTCCTCGATGACGTTACGGTGTCCCGCCGCCACGCGGAGTTTCGCAAGAATGATGACGGCAACTTTGAGGTAGTTGATGTGGGATCCCTGAACGGAACCTACGTTAACCGCGAGCCCCGCAACACCCAGGTGCTCGAGGTGGGAGACGAAATCCAGATTGGCAAGTTCCGCTTGGTTTTCATCGCTAACCAGAGCTAATTTTTTACGTAGACTAGCCGCGCTTCCTTACTAGGAGGGGCGGTGTAGTCTACTTATGGCACGATAAGAACTTTCAGTACCCCTAAGAGATAGACACAGTGAGCGCAGCAGATTCTTCGGCAGCAGCAGTACGCCGCACCAGCCCTAAAGCTAAGAAGCCAAAGACCATGTCCATTGGCGTGGTTTTGGAAACGCTGAATCAGCAATTCCCAGATGTCACGGTGTCTAAGATTCGCTTCCTCGAATCTGAGGGGCTCATTAGTCCACAGCGCACGGCCTCTGGCTATCGCCGCTTCACCCAAGAAGACGTGGACAGACTGCGGTATATTCTCACCACTCAGCGCGATAACTATACGCCGCTGAAGGTTATCCGCGAGCAGCTAGAAGCCATGGATTCCGGCCAGGTGACCGCCATTGTTTCTGCGGGAAATGCAGAAACCCTACTCTCGCCGCAGCAGTTTAGGGCCCCTGCGGTCACGCGCCTGACTGATGTAGAGGTAGCTACCCAAGCTAGTGCCAGTGAAGATGATGTAGCTTCCTTGGTTAAATATGGCCTCATCCGCCCGGATGCCGCAGGCTTTT
This sequence comes from Corynebacterium sp. MSK195, assembly GCF_030228885.1. Taxonomy (NCBI): domain Bacteria; kingdom Bacillati; phylum Actinomycetota; class Actinomycetes; order Mycobacteriales; family Corynebacteriaceae; genus Corynebacterium; species Corynebacterium sp. MSK195. The sequence goes on from NZ_JASPGT010000004.1 coordinate 84,661, forward strand.
TCAATACCGACGACGTAGCCATTGTCTCTGCCGCGGTGGCCCTCAAAGCTTTTGGTTTTGGCGCCCGTGAACTCAAGTCCCTGCGTAATAACGCCCGCCGGCAGGCTGATTTGATTTCCCAGGCGGCAGCTCCCGTGGCACACTCAAACTCTGATACCGCGCATCAGAAGGCAGAGGAAATCTCCCAGCAAATGACCGCTCTAGTGGTCTCCTTGCACGCAACTCTGGTGAAGTCGGATCTGCGCGACGAATACCACTCCTAATACACACGTAATCCCGCGTTTGTGGGAGAGTGGTATTTATGAGTGATGTATCCCTAGAGTTTCACGGTATCCACCAGGTAGGCCCCGAAGACGATGTGTGCGCTGTGCTGCGCTGGCCGGAAGAGAACCGGTTGATCCCCGTGTGGATCTCCCCGATTGAAGGCATGCAACTAGCTGCCGCTTTAGACGGCCACCAGCCTAATCGTCCCACCTCGCACGATCTTATCTGCGAGGTACTAGAGGGTGCTGGCGGGGTAGAGGCCATTGAAATTGCCAACTACCACCAGGGAACGTTCATGGTAGATATTAAGGCTCCGAACGGAGAGGTTTATGACTCTCGGTTGAGCGACGCACTTGCCGTATCCGAATATTTCCACGTCCCCATTTCAGCCGAGGCGGATCTCCTTGCCCAGGTTTCCGTATATGCCAGTGATGCAGACGTGAAAGAGTACTTCGACCTGGAAATTTCCACCCACGCCGCAGGCGATAATCTACCAGCCAGCGAAAACAATGATTCCTCGACCTCGGCGTCGGGAAATGCCCAGGCAGATGCGGACTTTGAAGCCATGATGAGGTCTTTGGGTATGGAGGAAAAGGATTTCCTATCGGGGGATGACGACGAAAAAAGTTAATGACACGCGTGTGACTAATGGTGACAATGGGGTTGAAGAAGTCTAAAGTTGTACTTGACAGTTGAGCAAGCAGCGCTTGACGGGCGTATGCGCTTGGCTTTTAATTGATCTTTAGAACTTCCAACAAACCCCATTGGAGTAATTACGTGAGCATTAACGAGGACTCCCAGTCCGAATCCACCTACGTACAGGAATCGCTTTTTGACGTCGGACCTGACGAAGAGGTGGGCTACCGCGTTCCCATCGCTTGCCAGGTAGCCGGTATCACCTACCGCCAGCTGGACTATTGGGCACGCACCAACCTGGTCAACCCTTCCATCCGCACGGCGCGCGGCTCCGGCTCCCAGCGCCTGTACTCCTTCAAGGATGTACTGGTGCTCAAGATTGTGAAGCGCCTCCTGGATACCGGCATCTCTCTGCAAAATATCCGATTGGCAGTTGAGTCCCTGCGGGATCGTGGTGTGAATGACCTAGCAGAGCTCACCCTCGTATCCGACGGCACTACCGTTTATGAGTGCCGTTCCAACGATGAGGTCATTGACTTGCTCGCCGGCGGCCAAGGCGTCTTCGGCATTGCAGTTCCGGGCATCTTGAAGGAGCTGTCCGGCACCATTTCTTCCTTCCCTTCGGAGCGCATCGAAGACTTCGCCGAAGACAATGTAGTCGGCCTCGACGAGTTGGCCGCTCGTCGCAAGCGCAAGAGCTCCTAGGCTCGTCCACACAGAATCCACCCTCCTTCCCAGCTCACGGGGAAGCAGGGTGGATTTTTGATCTCTATCGCAATGAGTGCACCATCCAAGACAGCCTATTCCGCGCTGTGTGGCCTCGCGGGATCGAAGTCCAGCCCAGGCTTAGTACCCGAGCCGACTCTGTGTTTATATCTGGTGCAGTGCCCCTAGTTCCGCGGTGTAGGAGAGCACTAGTCACAATAGGCTGACAAGAAAGGCACCGAACGAGGCGTCGTTCGGTGCCATAGGCAAGGAAGAGTTGCGTATTAGACCCCTGCGGCCTGATTAATTGCTCCAGAGACCGTCGCCTCATCGGCTGAGTCAACAGAGGTGAAGCTATCAGCTGCGGACTTCAGTGCGGCATCGACATTGCCTTCACCGACATGAACGACGCTGAGGGAAACGTCCCTGGAGGCGGCGTCTTCAAGAGCGGACGTGAATTGCGCATCATCCATGTCCTGCTCGGTACCAGTAGTTACCACGACCACGCGTGCCTTGTCGCCAGTTCCTGCGGCTTGATCGGCGGCATTGGCGATAGCTGCTACAACGGCGCTGCGTGTTTGTGGAACACCGCCAGTTCCAAAGCCACCGAGCGTTCCGGATACAGCGTTGCCATCACCAAAGCCTAGGTTTTGGCGGAAGCCAACCGTTGCGGTCTCAGAGATAGGCGAGGAGTAGTTCCACAACGAGACTGCCCCGCCGTCAGCGGCTAGGTCAGAAGCAGTGGTGCCCAAGGCTTCGGATACAGGGCCGTACATCGGCGCCATGGCCGAAGATGTATCCAGAAGCAGGAGCGTATTTGCCGCCATCGTCACATCGGCCTTGGGAGCTGCTGCGGAACTCGTCGCTGGAGCGGAGCTCTTCGGGGAAGAACTCTTGGGGGCAGCGGAGGTGGAAGCACTGGAAGCAGCTGTCGTACTGGTCTCCGGTGCGTCTTCGGTGCTGCTTTCCACTGCGGCGGGTGCGGCGGAGTCTTCGCCGTCGTGATTGCCTGCGCCGCGCAAAAGGAAGACCACCAAGGCAATTATGGCCAGTAGCGCGATAATAGCCACCGCAATAACCCATCCCGCTACTGCGAAGCTATTTTTCCCGTTTGAATGCCGTGCCATGTGGTGTCTTCCTCCCAAACAAACTGCCGTTGTTAGTGGCTCATTCTAGCGGGGCAAGTGCTTGATCTATCACAGCGACAAGCCGGTCTCGCAGTGGTTTAGCTGTGAGCGCCAGCGTTCTTTGCCTCGAGACGTACTCGGCCTTGCCCTCAGGGGTCTCGATGGGTACCACGCCAAGTCCCCAATCACGGCAGTCATAAGGAGATGCCTCCATGTCAAGGATGCGCGCTTCAATCGCCAAATCCAGACATTCAAGGAAAAGTTCGCCTGGTACGAGTGGTCCCAGCTTCCAGGCCCACTTATATAGATCCATCGTGACGTGTACGCAGCCTGCCTGGTCATTGTTGGGCTGATCTTCACGATGCAGGACAGTGAGGTTAAGAGGCCGAGCGGGAGGGGTAAAGAACCGGAAAGCATCATAGTGAGAACACTTAATTGAGTGCTCATCGACAACCCGGTTGGTGCCGTCCGCACCGAGCCGCAAGGGCAGCGAATGACGCGGGGAATCCGTGTGGTAGACCATTGCCCATTCATGCAGACCGAAGCAGTCAAAGTGGACCGGATTGGTAGCGGAACGCCGAAGCAGATTGGAGATATAGCGAACCGAGTCACCTCGACGCTCTAGAAAGCTGGCGAGGTCGACGGTGATGCCTTCTGAGGTGGCGTGGTAATCCCGCCATTCAGCGTGCGGAGGAGTGCCTGCTAGCGCAGTTCCTACACCCGGGTGCCAGCGCTTTAGGTGAGAGGGACGTACGGGGTAGTACTCAAAGAGAAAATCGAAAACAGGGTGGTAGCTGCCAGGATGCCGGAAGCGCTCCAAGCGGTCTGTGGCTTGCTTTTCGTGTTCATGCTGTTGAGCACTCCAGTCCTCAGGGCTCAAGATGCGCATGAGCGTTCACCTCCTTGACTTAACGGCGTCGGCGGCGGGCGACTTTGCCGCCCGAGCGGCGGCGTTGAGAGTTGGACTTCTTGACAGATTTCGCCGGTTTCTGGGGCGCGCCCTGCCCGGGTGGGGGAAGGGCAGGGCCATTGGGCTTGCGAGCGCCCGTAATCTCCTTAAGGATCGGTGCGCCAGCAGGATTGTCACGGTGAGAAATATCGTGCTCCGTAGCCGTGACCCCGGCTTTCTTAATGAGAGCGGCTACTTCTTTGCGTTGTTCATCCATGACCAAAGTGATCACGGTACCCGCAGCACCACCGCGTGCCGTGCGGCCGGCGCGATGGAGATAGGCTTTGTGCTCTGCGGGCGGATCGACGTGAACGACGAGTGAAACGTCCGCAATATCGATACCGCGGGCGGCAATATCGGTGGCGACCAACACTGGAATGCTGCCATCGGCGAAGCCTTCGATTGCGCGGGTACGCGCGCCTTGGCCTTTATCGCCATGCAATGGATAAGCGTTGATGCCGGAGCGACGCAATTTCTTGACCTGCCTGTCCACGCCGTGCTTGGTACGCATGAACATGATGGTTTTGCCTTGGCGGGCAGCGATGCGCAGCACCACCTCGTTGCGGGCGGGACGCTCGCCGACGAAAAAGAGGTGATGGGACATGGAATCCACTGCAGCTTGCACCGGGGCTGTGGAGTGGACCACCGGGTCATGGAGGAATTGCTCCACCAGCTTATTGACTTCGCCGTCAAGCGTCGCCGAAAACAGCAAGCGCTGGCCTTGCGCCGGAGTTCGGCGCAGAAGCTTGCGTACCTGGGGCAAAAAGCCCATATCGGCCATCTGATCGGCTTCATCTAGTGCAGTAATCTGGACCGCATCCAAATGCAGCTTGCCCTGGTCAATGAGATCCTGGGCACGGCCAGGGGTAGCAACAAGAACATCAACGGGGCGGGCGAGGGAGCGGATATGGTGATTAATATTTACCCCGCCCACGACAGCGAGCACTCTTAAGCCCAGCGTTGCCGCAGGTTCATCAAGGCGCTGGTGAATTTGAGTAGCCAACTCGCGGGTGGGGGCGAGGATGAGCGCACGGGGATGAGCAGGCTTCGATGCACCTGTTCCGGCAAGGCGGGCGAGCATGGGCAGGCCAAAGGTATAGGTCTTCCCCGACCCGGTAGGGCCGCGGCCGAGTACGTCTTTGCCTGCGAGGGCGTCGGGAATCGCGGCTTTTTGAATAGGAAACGGTTCGGTAATGCCTTGGTTGCGCAGAACGTGCACCAGGCGCTGGGGAAGGCCGAGATCGGCAAAAGTAGTCATCGCTTTCCCATCCTATCGGCAGCGTGTCGGATCGCCGCATTCAACGGGAAAGACCTGCTCGGAAACGTGATTGGGGCCCCGAAGGGCCCCTGAACACGTCACTGCGAATCTAGTCAGTTTGGGTCAGGCTGCGGTCACCGGACCACTCAATGTGGAAGGTGCCCGGCTTGTCGGTGCGCTTGAAGGTGTGGGCGCCGAAGAAATCGCGCTGGCCCTGAATGAGAGCGGCCGGCAGGCGCTCGGCACGCAGGCTGTCGTAGTAGGAGAGGGACGACGCAAATACCGGTGCTGGAAGTCCCAGCTGGGTAGCGGCGACGACCACGCGGCGCCAAGGGTCGATGAGGTCTTCCAGCTCGCCCTTGAAGTAGGGGTCGAGAATGAGGGCGGGCAGGTCCGCATTATTGTCATAGGCTGCGCGGATGCGATCCAGGAACTTGGCGCGGATGATGCAGCCGCCGCGCCAGATGGTTGCTAGATCGCGCGGGTCAACGTCCCAACCGAATTCTTCGGAACCTGCCTTAATCTCGTCAAAGCCCTGGGAGTAGGCAATGAGCTTGGCGGCATAGAGTGCGCGGCGGACATCCTCGATGAACTCAGTCTTGTCCACATCGAGCGCCTTGATGGTGCCGGCGGGAAGCTGGCCTTCTTGTGCGGCGCTGCGCTGCGCGGTGGAGGAGGACAGCGCGCGGGCGAAGACGGATTCGGCAATACCGGTAATCGGAACGCCGAGCTCCAATCCATTGATGGCAGTCCAGCGGCCGGTTCCCTTCTGGCCGGCGGCGTCCACGATGACGTCGACAAGCGGGGCGCCAGTCTCCGGATCCTTTTGGGCCAGAACCTCGGCGGTAATTTCAATGAGGTAGGAATCAAGGTCGCCGGAGTTCCATTCGCGGAATACCTCTGCGATTTCGGCCGGCTCCATGCCTGCGCCATAGCGCAGCAGCTGATAAGCCTCTCCGATGACCTGCATATCGGCGTACTCGATGCCATTGTGGACCATCTTGACAAAGTGGCCGGCGCCGTCGGGACCAATGTGGGTGACACACGGGGTGCCGTCCACATTCGCAGCGATGGACTCAAGAATCGGGCCGAGGGTGTCCCACGACTCCTTGGGGCCGCCGGGCATGATGGAGGGGCCATTGAGCGCGCCCTCCTCGCCGCCGGAGATTCCGGCGCCGACGAAATGCTTGCCGCGGGCGGCTACGTCCTTCTCGCGGCGAATGGTGTCAGTGAACAAGGCATTTCCGCCGTCGATGATGATATCGCCATCATCCATGGCCTCGGCCAGCTGATCGATGACCGCATCGGTGGCCTTGCCAGCCTTGACCATGATGATTGCCTTGCGTGGGCGCTCCAAAGAAGCCACAAAGTCCTCGATGGATTCCGAAGGCACGAAGTTGCCTTCTTCACCGTGGGCCTCAATGAGTGCATGAGTCTTTTCAGGGCTGCGGTTATACACCGCTACGGTATTGCCGTTGCGGGCAAAGTTGCGGGCCAAATTAGAACCCATGACCGCCAATCCCACGACGCCAATCTGAGCAAGTTCATTCTTATCAGTCATGCTGCCTATCCTACGTCACTAGGATGCGAGGCTGGCATCAATGGCTAGGCTGGTGGACTATGTCGGATACGCAGAAACTCAATGACTTGCTCCACCTCGCGCACACGCGAGTGCTCAATGCAGAAGAACTGGAGTCTCTCAATGCCTTAAACGGCGGCCTTGCGGCATTGCTAGGACTGCAGTTCACCTACGTGGGCCCGCGCGAGGCCCGGGCGACACTGCAGGTGCTGCCGGAGCATCACCAGCCCTGGGGAGTAGCCAACGGCGGGTTGTATTGCTCTATCGCAGAAACCGTGGCCTCCATTGCCAGCGTGGCGGCTGCCGACGCCCCCGCGGTCGGCGTCAATAACTCCAGCGACTTTATTCGATCCACAGGTGAGGGCGAGTTAGAAGCCGTGGCTACGCCAGTGCAGCTAGGCGGCCGCACCCATGTGTGGAGCGTCGAGATGCGGCAAGGCCGCGAGCTTATCGCCCGCACCACCTTGCGCACAATGATTCTGCGCTAGTTCACCCGAGCGGCGGTAAAAGACATGCCGTGGGCGGAAAGCCGCTGCAGATAAGGCTTTCCAAGTCCGGTGGCCGGGGTGAGTACGCCGCCTGCGCGGTTAGTACCGGAGCGCGAATCAAGCAAGCAGAGCGCAGCCTGGCTCAGCATCATGGCGGTGACTTCATAGCCTGGGTCGCCTTGTGCTGACACAGTTGCTCGCCAGCGTTCGCCATCTTCGGTAATGCCGTGGTGGCTGACTTGGAAATGCGCACCGCGAGGTCCGGGTGTGGGCAGAACCTTTTCCACCAGCGGGCGCAGGCGCGACTGAGTGCCATCAAAAAGTATCTTGGTGGCGAGCGCCAGCCCATAGGCGCGTGCGCGACCGAGAAGACCGGTGCCAGCCCACCATGCTTCCTTGTAAAACAGGCGTGTGCCCCACGCGCGCCCCAGCAGAGCGTTAGAGCGGCGCACCACGCGGGTATTGAACATGGACATGAAAAAGGGGCCTACCCAGCCCACGCCGTCGAGCTCTTTAATTTCGAAGTCCTTCTGGAGGCCGTCTAAGCGTGGCCCGGCCTTGGGATCCGGGTCCAGTGAGTAAGGATTGTGCAGGTTGCGGGCTACCTCTTTATCCGCGTGCGCAGCATGCGAGACCTGCAGGGAAGACTCGATGGTGCCCGGAGAGATTCCGCCTTTGAGCTTGTCGACGACCATCTGTACTCGTGCAAACGGCTTTCCTGCCGCCTGGTAGAGATTGAGCATGCCAATATCTGAGGGCACGGAATCAAAGCCGCAGGAGTGAACGATGCGCGCACCCGTGGATTGGGCGGTGGCGTGGTGGGAATCGATGCTGCGGCGAATAAAGGGAACCTCACCGCAGAGGTCAACATAGTCCACGCCATGGCGCGCGCAGGCGGCAACGACGTGGCCGCCATACAGGCTGTAGGGGCCGACCACGGTGATGAGCACCTTGGTACCTTCCACCATGCGCTCCACAGCGGCGGCATCATCGGCGGCGGCGATGGCGATGTCCCAGTGCGGATTGAGTTCATCGCGCAGCGTGGCTAGCACCGGTCGGTTCCGGCCGGCCAGAGTCACAGAGGGCGCGTTAATCGAGGCAAGGTAGCGCGCCACCAATTGGCCGACCAGCCCGGTAGCGCCATAAACAGTGATATCGCTCATAGCGCACCAGCGTACCGGAGGGATTAGAGCCAGTGGTTCTTTCGGAACCAAGCCCACAGGCCCACAACGACCAAGATCATGATGATAATCGCCATGGGGTATCCCAGCGCCCAGTGTAGCTCCGGCATAATGTCGAAGTTCATGCCGTAGATACCCGCCACCAGGGTAGGCGCGGCCCACATGCCTACGACCGCGGAAATGGTGCGCATATCCGAGTTCTGTTGCATCGTTACCTTGGCTACCGAGGCGTCGATAAGCGAGGTAAGGCGCTCATCGAAGCTGGATACTTGGTCCTTGACCACGAGCTCATGGTCGTTGACATCGCGCAGGTAGGAGCGCAGTTGCTTTGAAATTAGATCCTTGTGGTCAGAGACCATGGATTTCAGTGCCACCGAAAGTGGGTCAATGGCATGCTTCATCTCCAGCACCTCACGCTTGAACATGTAGATGCGGTCTACATCAAACTTGAGGTTCGGGGTAAAGATTTCTTCTTCCAGCTCATCGACCTCGATACTGATAAGGCGGGAAATCTCCGAGTAGCGGTCCACCATCATATCCAGGATCTTCCAGGCCATGGCCACTGGGCCGAGCTCCACCAGGTCCTGCTCATCTTCCACCGTATATGCCAGGTTGGGTAGCTTTGCCCCGTGGCGGACGGTGATGATGAAGTTGGAGCCCATAATCATCTGGATCTCGCCGGTAGAAATGATCTGGCGCTTATCCGTGACCTCGTCATGATCGCGGTAGTTCACCGAACGCGCGACCACGAAGAGCTGATCATCGTAGCGTTCGAGCTTAGGGCGTTGATGGGCCATAACGGCGTCTTCTACGATGAGTTCGTGGATGCCAAACTGGGAGGCCACTTTGGTCATCTGGGACTCGTAGGGCTCATGCAGGCCCACCCAAATAAATCCGCGGCCGTATTCCTCAATGGCTTCCAGAGCGGAGCTGGTGGAATACTCCCCGGGAAGCGCCTCGCCATCCACAAAGACGCGGCAATGTTCGATGGCGCGCTCCGGTGGTACCAGCAGGGAAGTGGGCTTACTAGGAGGCTCGGGTTTCTTGCGGCCCCTAAAGGGTGAAGGTACGGATGGCATCTTTTCAGCCTCCTTTGCGCGGTAGTGCGGATATTTTCCCAATGGGCAGGCGGCGATTTTACGCAGCGGGTAAATCTTACACCGAAGCCGGGTAATATAATCGAATCTATGCCTACGTGGAAAGAAGTAACCGAAGCTAATCCCGAGCACTCCCATAACTTTGCTCGCAAATGGAAGGTGCTGGCTGCACAGGGTAAAGACATCAATGGCGAGGCCCGGCTTATCGACGCCATGGTGGAGCGCAACTCCACCATCCTCGATGCCGGCTGTGGCACCGGCCGCGTCGGCGGCGAGCTGCTTCGCCGTGGCCATAGCGTTGTAGGCGTCGACGTAGACCCCATTCTCATCGAGCACGCTGAGCACGATTTCCCAGAGGGGCAATGGTTCGTGGGAGACCTGTGCGAGGAAGAGGTGCCAGAAGGTCCCTTTGATATCGCCGTGTCTGCCGGCAATGTCATGGGCTTTCTAGCAAAGGAAGGCCGCGAGCCCGCTCTGCGCAATATCTATAATTCTCTCAAGCCCGGTGGTCGCCTCGTCACCGGCTTCGGCGAGGGCCGTGGCTGGGAATTTTCTGATTTCCTCGACATGGCGCAGAAGGTGGGCTACCGAGTCGACTTCACTTTCTCCTCGTGGGACATGAAGCTCTTCTCGGAGCATTCCACCTTCTTAGTAGCCGTTCTTTCGCGCCCTGGGTCGGACTTGCTGGCCTAAAAGCGCCTATCGGCTTGGTCGAAGAAGTCGACCTCATGGTGGCTGGCGGTGATATAGGCGCGCTCGGCCCGGAGGCGGGTGCACTCATCCGCCCCGGCGAGGGCTTGTTCGACGATGTCGAGGCTCGCGCGAACCCCGTTAAGGAAGTCCTCGCCGCCGTACATGGAAAGCCACGAGTGATAGGGGTGCTCAGGGGAATCAAATTCAGCAAGGTGGAGGCCTACCTCTGCATACAGCCAATAGCAGGGCAGTACCGCCGCAGCACCTACCACGTAATCATCCGTATGCGTCGAGCGGATGAGGAAATCCGTATAGGCGCTAGTAACCCGGGAGGCTGCGGTCGTGATATCGCTCTCGAGCCAGCCCCGGTGCAGCTCGGCCTCCACCGCCAAGCAATCATGCGCTCCCTCAGCCCAGTGCAGTTGCTGTGCCGCTTCCGGGGCTTGGCTGGCGAGGCGAGCCAATGCCTTGGAATAAGCATTCAGATACTGGGCATCTTGGTCGAGGTAGAAGCCAAAGGCATCCTTTTCCAACGCTCCCGTGCCCAAGGCCCGAATAAAGGGCAGTGCCTTGATAGCCTCCCAGTGATCCCCGGCTAGGTTCCACAGGCGTTGCGTGTGTGGGCCGACTGCGGGAACGCGGGGCTGGTCGACGCTTTCCGGTTCTACCAGCTTGCCGGATAAGTACGGCTGGGGCAGGGTAGAGGCCGCCTGCATGAGACGCTGCGAGCGGTGCAGATGGTCCACGGGTCCGTGTCCCTTGCCCACGTGAAGCGCATCCGCATTAGCAATCGCCTCGTGCAGCCATTGGGTGGACCACGCCAGAGCTGCCGCGGGGCTATCGCCGGCTCCCAGGCGGGTGGCTAGGGCAGAAGAAAGGGAACAGCCAGTTCCGTGCGTATTCTTCGTGTCCACTCGGCTTGCGGCAACGCGGTGTACCAACCCATCCGCATTGACCACCGCATTGTCGGCGATGTCGGCATGAAGGTGCCCGCCCTTGACGACGACCGCGGTATTAGCAGCCTTTGCCCACTCCTTTGCCGTGGCAATCGCCTCTTCTAGGTCGCTCGCCTCGTCCGTCTGGGTAAGGACTGCCAATTCCTTCAAGTTCGGGGTGATGAGATCCACCTGGGAGCAGAGATCGCGCACGGCCTGTTCTGCTTCCTTCTCCAGCAGGCGATCTCCGCTGGTAGCAACCATTACCGGATCAAGTACCACGGGGACATCGTCCGGCAGGCGCCGCAGGAAGTCTGCGACCTTGGCGGTAATGGCGGCGTCGGCAAGCATGCCAATCTTTACCGCATCAATCTCCACATCGTCGATGACGGAGTCTAGCTGCTCCTGCAGAAAGTCCACCGGTGGTATGTGGACGCTGCGAACACCCTGAGTGTTTTGAGCCACCAACGCCGTCACGACGCTCATACCGTAGCCGCCTGCGGCAGAGATGGATTTCAAATCGGCTTGAATGCCGGCTCCGCCGGTGGGATCAGTACCGGCAATGGACAGTACTCGGGGATAGATCCCTTTAGCCATGGAAAGCCTCCTTAAGGTGGGCGGCGGCTGTTGCGGGGTCATCGGCCGCCATGATGTCGCTGACTACGCAAATTCCTGCAAACTCGCTGCCCGCCAGTTCGTGCGCATTATGGGTCTTGATTCCGCCGATGGCGACGGACGCGATGCCACGCTCACGTGCGGCGCGAGCGAGTGCTGCGGCCGCAACCGTACCCATGCCGGCTGGGGCGTTTTTCTTCGTTGCAGTCGAATGCACGGGCCCGATGCCGATGACATCTGGGCGCGCATCGTCCGCAATAGCAGCAAGCTCCTCGTGACTGCCGATGGATAAGCCAATAAGCTGTCCCTCACCCAGCTTCTCCCGGGCCTCGCGAAAAGCCATATCATCCTGCCCAATGTGCAGGTGGCAGCCGAGTTTTGCGGCCACCTCTACGCGGTCATTGATGAATAGCGGGACATCGCCCAGTACGCCAAGCAATTCGCGTGCGGTGCGCTCGATCTGTTCATCGCTAGCTTCCTTGTCCCGGAGCTGGACAACGGTAACACCGCCGCGTACAGCTTCCTGCACGATGGAAACCACGTTGTCTCGCCCGCCAGCCAGATCTGGATCGGTGACCAGGTAGAGCGTCCAGTCAATAGACACTTAAACCTCCTCTAGGTCAGTGAGCTTGACCAGGCCCTCGATATCCGCGGTCGGAACATCGTAGAGCGCATCCAGCCAAGCAACGGCAAAGGAGCCGGGGGCGTGGTGCTTTTCGGCGGCCACGCTACCTGCTGCGCCAACGTGCGCGTGGGCGGCGATGATCGCTTCGAAAGGATCCTCCCACGCGGCCAGATATGCGGCGCAGATAGCACCGAGGGAACAGCCAGTACCGATGACGTTTTGGAGCATCGGGTGCCCTGATTCGAGGTAGACGGCACGCGTTGTATCGCCGACATGGACGATAAGATCCCGCGGGCCGGAAATAGCCACGACGGCGCCGGTATCCCGGGAAAGTGCTACTGCCGAGTCCAAGGCGGCTTCCACGCCATCGGTAGATTCGACGCCACGGCCGCCTTCCCCGGTACCTGCGAGGGCGATGATTTCTGATGCGTTGCCACGAATTGCGCCCGGGCCAAGTGGCAGCACTTCGCGCATGAATTCGGTGCGTTGGCTCAGGCCGCCGGCACCTACCGGATCGAGTACCCAAGGGGTTTGCGCGGACCTCGCCCCAGCGATGGCCTCGCGCATGCCGCCGTATTGCTCGGAGCTGGGCGTGCCGCAATTGATGAGTACGCCGCTGGCTACCTGCGCGAATTCGCGCGATTCCTCCGGCGTATCGACCATCGCCGGGCTAGCCCCGATGGCCAGCAGGGCATTGGCGGTGACGTTACTGACGACCTTATTGGTCAAACATTGAATAAGCGGCGTGGACTCGCGCACAGCGTCGTGTGCGCGCAGAAAAGCATAATCCACAACTATCCCTTCGCTAGTTCTAACTGAGTGCAGGTTCGATGGGTATTTCTCAGCCGCACCATGTGCGGCACCCCATGTTGCGTGTCTTAGCCTAACAAAGGTCACGGAAACTATGTGAGAAAATCGGCGTTCGGTCGCCCCAGTAGTGGAATCGCTGGCGCTAGCAACGGGTAGCCCGGGAAGATAAAAATCGCCGCCCAGAGCCTGCTTTGCAGCAGGTGGGGCGGCGATGCGAGCGAGGAGGTATTACTTCTCGTTCTTGTTAATGATATTGCGTGCGATGCGCTGCTGGGTGGTGATCTCCAGATTGCCGCGATCGCGGGAGAGGATATTGGTTGCCCAGTTAACCAGCACGGCCAAGCGGCTACGCAGACCAATAACGTAGGTCAGGTGCAGGCCAAGCCATGCTACCCAACCGGCAAAGCCACCGAACTCGGTCTTGCCCAGCTTAACGACGGCGTTGAAGCGCTTGACGATGGCCATGGAGCCCTTGTCAAAGTAGTCGAAGGCTTCCTTCTCATTAGCGGTAGATTCCTCGTCCACCTTGGCCTGAATGAGCTTAGCGACGTGCGCGCCGCCCTGGATTGCAACCTGTGCCAGACCCGGCAGGCGGTTGAGGGAGATCATGTCACCGACCATGTAGACGTTATTGTGCTCGCCCACGGTCAGGTCCTCGTTCACGGAGACGCGACCTGCGCGGTCTGCCTCGACGCCAGCCTGCTCTGCAACCATCTTGCCCAGTGGGGAAGCGGCCACACCAGCAGACCAGATCTTGGTAGCACCCGTCAGAGTGGTCTCCTCCTCGGTCTTCATGTCCTTGTAGGTGACGGTGTCCGCGGTTACATCGGTCACCATAGCGTTCAGGTGCACCTGTACGCCTTCCTTTTCCAAGGTGCGCTGAGCCTTGCGGCCTAGGCGCTTACCAAATGGCGGCAGTACCTGTGGGGCGCCATCGAGCAGGTAAATCTTGGCAGAGGTGGTGCCGTAGTTGGAGTAGACATCGTTGAGGGTACGGTTTGCCAATTCGGCAATCTGGCCGGTGAGCTCAACGCCGGTTGGGCCAGCACCAACGATGATGAAGGTGAGCAGGCGCTCGCGCTCTGCGGGGTCGTCGGTAAGCTCAGCCTTTTCAAACGCCGAGATGATGCGAGAGCGCAGCTCCAAAGCATCGTCCAAGGTCTTCATGCCTGGGGCGAATTCAGCGAAGTGGTCGTTGCCAAAGTAGGACTGACCGGAACCTGCGGCGACAACCAGGGAGTCATAAGCATAGGTGCGGGAGAACTCGTCCTGCTCGGCGGTCACCGTCTGATCCGCCAGATTGATATCAGTTACCTCAGCGTTGACGAAGTGGACGTTGTCCTGATCGCGCAGCAGCTGGCGGGTGGAAGGGGCAACCTCACCGGCAGAAATCATGCCGGTTGCTACCTGGTACAGCATCGGCTGGAACAGGTGGTGGTTCTTCTTATCGATGAGGGTGATTTCCACATCGGCGTTCTTCAGCTTCTGAACGGTGTTGAGACCACCGAAGCCGGCGCCAACCACGACGACGTGGTGGCGGCCACCGTTGGGGCGATAAGGGGTATCAGTCATGGATTTAATGCTACCTTCCTTAAGAAAGCTAATGTTTAGTACCCATACAGTCTAAACACTTCAAACAGAACGCGCATACTTAATGACTGATAAACTTCCGCCGCTGCGTTGCAGATTCCGCGGGAAGAACCGGCGCGGCTGTGCGGAGCGCCTAAACCGGGGTGCGCACAAAGCTGACTAAGGTTGTTCCGGATAGTGACTTCCTCCGCCCACCAAGGAGCGCACCTGGCATTATGTCTTTTACCCGCCCTGAGCATTTGAGCTCTATCGATGCAGAATCCTGGCCCAATGTGGCTACGGTTCCCGCACCTCGTTGGCCTGGAATGAAAGCCCGCCGGGCAGAGGCTGAATTTGCCAAGGCCTGCGATGATGCCGGACTAGAACTAGACCTCGAAGCCGAAGGCGGACCAGATCTCAAGGTGGGGCATGATGCCTTGTTTGAGCGCATTGCCGCTAGCGGTTGGCTGGGATTTGCGGAAAGTTATATGGCAGGAGAGTGGACCGTTACCTCTTCCTCGCAGCTAGTAAAGGTGCTCGGCCGCCTATTGGGAGTGGGTTACCTTCCCAAAGCCAAGATGCTAGGTGCTGGTAAGTCGGAGCCAGGGGAGCTGCCGCTGGAATTGGTTCGGCTTTATGCCGGCGATGGATTAAGCCATGTAGGTGGGATATTTTCCAGTGGTGTACCGACCACCATTAGGGAAACGGTGGAAAGCTATAGCCCCAAGGCCGGCCGCAAGGAACCGAAGAGCCACTTCGTCGATGTCACGACGCTGAGTGAGCCCACAAGTGTGGACAGGGATGATCTGGGAGATGCACAGCGCCGCGCAGCGGATTGGCTGCTAGACGCTACCCGTACCGGCGCCGGAACCCACCTGTTGGTGTACCCGGCTGCCGGAATGCAGCCCGCGATGCGGGCGACTAAGCGGCGCGCTACAGTGGACGTTTTGACAAGTGATGTGGACCAAATGAGCCACATGCGCGAGGCCCTCGTATTCGAGGGAGCAGACGATTCCATCCATGTCGAGCGCATTCCCGGCGTCGTCCCGAACCCCAAGCAGTGGCACGGGCACTATGACGCCATCGTCACCGTAGAAAAGGTAGAACAACTCAGCGCTAGTGAGCGCAAGGAGTACATCCGCGCAGTCGACCGCTTCTTGACACCTAATGGCCGGGCAGGAATCCAGTCCATCGTGGCGACCGAGTCGATGACTGAGGCCGGTAGGGCCTCGCTTCAGGCTTTGCGAGCCTATGTGTGGCCAGGGTTGGACTATCCGCTCACCACCGAGATGCACCAGCTAGTAGATAAGAACTCCAACCTGCGCATCGTGTCCGAAACACACGTGGGCACCCATTACCTGGAGTCCCTGCGTCAGCAGCGATCCTTTTTTGATGGACACCTACGGGAGGCAGCGGCCGCTGGATTCGACCCAGTCTTCCGCCGCTTGTGGACCTTCCAATTTGCCCTCCGCGAGGCCCTTATGACGCTCGGGATGATTGACTCGGTGCAATTTGGGTTGGCCCACCGCAACCGCGGGGGCCGGCGTTAGGCCGGCGGCAGTTCGTCGAAGTTCTTCATCAGATCCGCGCTGGGCACAAAGAAATTGGTGCCTGTAAGCGCGGTGGAAAAGTCCAAGATGCGGTCGTAGTTTCCCTCCGGCTTGCCAATGAACATATTGCGCAGGCGCTCCATGACGTTTTCTGGGTCCTTGGCATAGCCGATGAAGTAAGTGCCCATCTCACCCGCAGCGAAAGAGCCAAAGACCATGTTCTCGCGGTAAATATCTTCCTCAAGGTCATTGAGGGCTACGTGAGAATTAGTGGGCTTGGTATCGTCATCCAACTCGATATCGTCGGCCTTGGTGCGGCCGATGACCTTTTCTTGCTCCTCGGTGCTCAGCTCGTTCCACTTGGCTAGGTCGTGGATATATTTTTGGACGGTGACATAGGAGCCACGGGGGTAATCGGCGTCGTCGCCAAGGAGCACGGTATCTAAAGCCTCTTCGGCGAGGGGATTGGCGGTGCCATCCACAAAGCCCAGCAAGTCGCGCTGGTCTAAGTACTTGAAACCTTGGGTCTCATCGATAACCCTGGCGGCATCGCCCAGCCGATCCAATACCTGGCGGGCCATCTCATGGCACAGGTCATAGTTATTTGCACGGAAGTGGAGAAGAATATCGCCTGGCGTGGCCGGGGCCTTATGCGCGGCGTCAATTGCCTCAAATTCCTTCAGGCGTTCGGGCATAGGTGCACTGGTCAAACGTGGCCACATGGAGGCACCAATGCCGACTACGGTATAAAGTTCGCCTTCGTTATAGCGGAAATTGACGGACTTAAACAGTCCGGCAAACCCCGTGAGCATATCGCGGGTGGCTTGCTCACCGCCGTCCTTGATCTCAAGGACAAGAAAGAGAGCTGCGCGGGAAGGCTTATCTACTACGTGCTGAATTGTCATGGTGCCAATTTTACGCACTCGTCTGCCTTTCAGGACGCCAGCGGGGTGGGATTGCCCCTTGGTGGAGGCCATCTCAGGACCGCGACAGCAAGCCATGTACGACGATAGAGCAACGAGAGGGAACCGCACTCATCTTTAAAATGACATAATGTACATTATCGGACATTTACAGATATCCGAAGGCCACCGTGTGTCGCTCCCATATGCGCCCGAGTGCTAACTCATCTTTCCAGCCCATCTATTGGGCCCCGGTTCAGCTTCCTTCAATTTCCGCGCGATGTTACGGCGCTTTGCTTGGCGACGCCCCGCGGTCTCCGCCGCGCCATGCACCGGCCGCCAGACTCAGGCCCAGGTATGGATTCCGGCTGTAGCTCATTAGGGCTCGGGTTTACGACAGCGGGCCCCATCAGTCTTTCGGGACTTCTTCATTCAGCGGCCAACCGTTATTGGCGGCGTATCGCTCGGCGACCGAAAAGCTGATATCGGGCAAAAATATGCTCTTCTAGTGGGGTCAACTACACCACTATATAACGTCACATTGACGTTATTCGGGGAAGTTCCCTCAACGCCGTGAAGGTCTCATTAGCGATTCCGGTAAGCGCTCCACAGCTGCCAGATAGTCAACAGCGCCAAAAGAATCGAGATGGCCACAATGACCCACATCTGTTGAACGGCTACGAAAATGGTAAACCCGATGACGACGACGAGGCGCAGCCACATAAACGGGATAATCTGACGGGAATTCACAGGCTAGGCCCTCGCTAGTTCTTCTCGAAGGAAATGCGGAGATTTACTTCGCCCTTTTCCTCGACCTTCGCGGCGAGCATCTCCGGGGTCTCTACGCCGTAATCAAGGCGATCAACTGGCACGGTGCCGCCGATAACGATCTGGTCTCCATCGCGAAGGACGTCAAACTCTTGAGTGATCTCGTGCGTCTTATTCTTGATCGTCAGATCGCCGGTGAGCTCAACCTTGCCAATGGTGCCGTCATCCGGGACGTCGGCAAGCGAGGCCGGCTTAGTCAGCTCAAAAGAAGACTCCGGGAAAAGCTGGGTCTCAAAGAGCTTGGACTTCATGTTCTGGTCGCGGACCTTCTTATCCGTGGTCAGCTCGTCCATATCAACGGTGACCGTGGCTGTTTTCAGGGTGGAATCAGAAATATCCGCCTGGCCGGTTACCTCCGTGGTGGATCCCGATGTGGTGGTCCTTTCCGCAGGTAGAACCTCATTAAAGGTAAAACCAACCGAGGTATGATTATTAGCACGGCCCTTGGCTACCTCCCAGGTGCCATCGAGCTCCGTTGATGCGGCCTTTACGCCGTCGGCAGAAACTGGTTCGGTCTTTACTCCGGCGCCCTTGAGGAGCGAATACACCATCGGGCCAATGGCCACGGCGGTGAGCAACACAATCAGCACCACAAAGATGGTGATGACGAGCTTGCGGTTATAAAAAAGCTTTTTCATCTTCTATCGAAGTCCTTCTAGACGTCGCGCCAGGGCAACAAGCTCTTCGCACAAACCGGCAAGTTCCTGCGCACTAGCGCCTTCCTCCGCGGCGGTGTTGATATCTTCTGCGGAACAACGTAGTTCAAAAAGTCCGTCGCGCAAACTCTCTGCCTTTTCTGGAGTAAGGATCACGGCATTGGCGGGAATCCCCGTGCCACTGACGTTATTTCTTTGCTCATAAGCCCGCTGCTTACAGGAGGCGCTGCAAAACTTTCGTGGCCGCCCCCTACCGCCTTGGTCAATGTCCTTCCCACACCATTGGCAGGAACCGACGTTGCGTTCACGACTAGCTGTACGGATCACCCGATACACTTTAGTCCATTTTAGGCGGGCTGGGAACAAAGACGCGTGGGGGTTCGTTATAATTAGTAGCTCTTAGGCGAAGTTTTGCTTCGCACTCAATCAGGGATCTCTTTGAAAAGGATGATGTTGCATGGCAGATCGCGTACTCCGTGGCAGCCGTATGGGCGCAGTCAGCTACGAAACCGACCGCGACCACGACCTCGCACCGCGCCAGATGGTGAAGTACCGCACCGAAGACGGCGAGATTTACGAGGTGCCTTTCGCGGATGATGCTGAAATCCCTGAAGAATGGATGTGCAAGAACGGCAAGCTGGGCCACCTGGTAGAAGGTGAAGGCGTTGAGTCTAAGCCCGCTAAGCCACCACGCACCCACTGGGATATGCTGCGTGAGCGCCGCTCCATTGAGGAGCTCGATGAGCTGCTTGAAGAGCGCATTAACCACCTGCGCTCCCGCCGCCGTTCCGCAGCCCGCCTCCTGAAGGAACAGCAGGAGCAGCAGCAAAAGAACTCTTAAAGTTCTGCGGCAGCAAAAGGCCCGTACCTCCCTACTCTAACTAAGGGACGGTACGGGCCTTATGCGTTGCGGTTGCGCCTACTTCTTGAGCTGCGCAATCTGGTGCTTTGCCAGATGCCCGATCTCGCTGGCGAAGTCAGAGACCCAGCCGGCGCCCTTACGGGCCTGAACGCCTAGATCGTGAATGGAGCCGTCCTTGACTTCACGGTTGACCAACTGGGACACGGCGCCACCAAAGTCCTGCAGCTGCTCAGCGCGATGAGCAACGCCCCACTTGGTGACCTCGAGCAAGGAATCCTTCACGAAGGAACCATCAAGCTTAGATTCGCCATATTCGCGCTCGGTAAAGGTAATGGGAACCTCGCGGACGTCAAAGCCAGCCTTGACAGCACGGAAAGCCAAATCCACCTGGAAAATGTAGCCGGCCTTGGACAGCTCATCAAAGTCGATGGACTCGAGCAGCTCGCGGCGGAACGCACGGTAACCGGCGGTCATATCGGAAAGCCCAGCGCCCAGCGCTACGGAGATGTAGATATTGCCCAAGCGGGAGAGGTACTCACGAGAAGCCGGCCAGTTGACGGTCTCGCCACCTGGGATATAGCGGGAGCCGATAACCAGGTCCGCGCCCTTGTCCACCTCTTCCAGCAGCAGGTGAAGCTGTTCCGGGGCATGGGAGCCGTCTGCATCCATCTCACACAGCACCTGGTAGTCGCGCTCCAATCCCCACTCAAAGCCGGCGATATAAGCGCCTAGCAGGCCGCCTTTGCCCTCGCGGTGGAGAACGTGGATGTGGTCATCCTGTGCTGCGAACTCATCGGCCTTGTCACCAGTTCCATCGGGAGAGTTATCGTCCACGATGAGGATATGGACCTCTGGGACCGCCTCACGGACGCGTCCAGTAATGAGAGGAAGATTTTCGATCTCGTTATAGGTCGGGATGATGACCAAGGTCGAGGATTCAAGCGTGCTCACAGTGTTTATGCTCCTACGTATGTATCTGTGCCGGAGCGGCGCGGGGTGCGTCGCAGGCGGTTTGTGCGCAAAGCTACCAGTGCGCAGACTGTTCCAATAATAACCATGAGCCATTGCAGGGGCGAACCAAACCTCACAGAAAAGGTCTCGCCGCTACGCAAGGGCAACTGCTCTACCAACGCATCCGGCGTGAAAATCTCCGTGGACTGGCTAACGTGTCCATCTGGGTGAACAATGGCGGATACTCCGGAAGTCGCCGCCACCACCACAGCTCGGTCCGTCTCCATGGCACGCAATCGGCTCATGGCCAATTGTTGGTAGGTCATCTCGGAGTAGCCAAATGTTGCATTGTTGGTAGGAGTCGTCAGCAGTTGCGCGCCATTTTTCACCGACTCCCTAAAGGCGTTATCGAAGGAGACTTCGTAGCACGTTGCCACGCCAACCGGCACGCCCGCCATGGAGACAACGCCTGGGCCGTTACCGGGCTTAAAATCGCCGGCGAGGTCCACATAGTCAGAAAACTTGGCAAAGAAATCCCGCATGGGCATGGTTTCACCGAAGGGCTGCAGGTACTTCTTATAGTGATGGTCTCCCACCGTATGTCCGGGAGCAAAGACCTGCATTGTGTTGCGGGCTCCCACCTCATCCCGCGTAGCGGTGCCAACCAAAACAGGTGCATCTATCGCATCGACGGCACCACTGATCGCCGAGGCTGCCTTTCCGTCACGGAATGGGTTGATATCGGAGGAGTTTTCGGGCCAGATGACTAGGTCGATGTCCTTGTCGCGCGATGCCAGCTTCTTTGTTTCGGCCACGTGGTTGTTGAGGACCGCCTGGCGTTGCCCGGCAAAGTCTAGGCCCATGCGAGGTACGTTTCCTTGGATTGCGGCAACCTTTGCTTCTCCGACAGTCAAATCGTCTCGGTTGATGCCTAAGCCTGCCACCGTCGCGCTTGCAAGGGGAAGGATAGCTGCTAGGAGTGCGGCGCTCTTGGCCTTCCATCCGCGTTGAATCAGGAGCGCAGCGAGACCGCAGCCGCACAAAACTGTGGCTGCGGTAATGAGCGAGGTTCCACCCCACGGCGCCAGGTTGGCTAGCGGTCCGTCGACTTGTCCCCAAGCCAATTTCACCCAAGAGAAACCGCCGAAAGGTACCGAAGAACGCAGCACCTCCACCGCGAGGTAGAAGAACGGGAAGGCAATAAAACCGTATTTCCACCGCGCTACCGCCGCGCCGCCAAGGCCCAGCACAATGGCGTATACCGAAAGCCATACGGCTAAAGCGATGTATGGCCCGCTGCCCACCAATTCGCCGATCCATGGCAGTGTTAGCAGGTACAGCACGAGCGAATGCGCGACTGCAAGAAGCGCGCCTACACGGGCGGAAACGTGCCTAGTTCCCCACGGCAGCAAGCTCGCGTACAGCAAGCCCACGCCCACAATGGCAGCCCACCACCAGCCACGGGGCTCGATGGCGGCATACGTGAGCAGACCAGAAAGACCCGCCACTACGAGGCGGGCAAGAGTCAGCATCACTAGCTCTTTCCGCCCTTGGACTCGCCACCGGAGGGGCCGAAGTCATCTGGATCCAGGTTCTCACTCCAGCGGCGGATCTCCTCCTCATCCAACACCTCATGCGGGCCAACATCTTGCGTGCTGGGGTGCCCACTTTGGGTTGCTTGGCCACGTCCAAAGGAGCCAAAGTCGCCATAAGAGTCGTGCTGCTGCGCCATTGGGGTGGCCTCGTAGATTTTAACGCCCATGTTTTCGATCTTGCGGTACAAAGAGGCCGCCATCAACGTGCGGAAGACGGCGCGGGTCGGCGCGAAGATAAAGAGGGCTCCGAGGATCGTCGTCAAGAAGCCCGGCAAAGAAAGCAACATGCCGCCTACCAAGGTAAGGCCCACATTGCTGGCGGTCTTGCCCACATTGCCGCCGCGCACGACGTATGTACCGTCTCCAGTGCGTTCGACCTGCTTTCCCATCAGACGGCGCACTTCAATGCCAGCGATGGACATTCCGAAGAACATGGTGACAAAGAGCGCGATAAGCGCCCAGCCAACACCGATCCATTGAGAAACGGCCCAGAAGGTCAGGGTCTCTGCGACCATGTAGAGAGCAAAATACATAAACGGCATGGCCTCAGTCTAACGAGGCAGACTGATAAAGTGCTGGCAACACTCATGCGCGAAGCTGCAGCCGTGGCAGGTTAGACTAGTGCGCATGTTTACTCCTGCGCTTTTTGAAGACCCCCAGTACGGCACGTGCATCCGCATCCACGTTGCCGGTGGCAGCACCCACGCCCAGGATTGGGTTACTTTGGCGCAGTGCGCCAGTGCTGTTGCGGATGGGTATGTCTACATCGACCGGTTTTCCGCAATCGAGCTGCGCAGTATTAAGGATGCGGAGGCACTCAATCAGCAGCTCCAGCAGTTGCAGTTGCGCGCCACGGCGATGCCGGTGCTGGCTTCGCCTTTGTCAGCGGAGGCCAAGCAAACGGCCCAGGACATCGCGGCCGAGCTGGAAGCGACGGAAGGCGGTCCCGGACTGGCCGTTATCGCCCACGACGACGTACCGACCGGCGCGGCCGCAGTCAGCCTTAGCATCGACGGGGACGGAGCCCTGCGCCTTGAGTGTTCCCCGCTTGGCGACGCCCCCTCTGCCCCACTGACTCCACAGGCTGCTGCCCAGCACTATGAGGCGGTGCTCCAAGGCACCGAATCCCTAGTGCATAATGCCTCCGCCCTGGCAGAACCAGGCCCCATTGGCTGGTTGGATGATCATTTGCCTGCGGGCGTTGTCGATCTGGGCGCGGGCGTGCACCGCGGCGCCATCCCTGCTGAGTTTGCGCAGCTCATAGGCCAGTTAGAGGTAGACATCACCGTCACCCCGTGGGGCGGATTAGTCTTTCACAATATTGCCGAGGGTGATGCCGAAGTGGTGCTGCGCGTACTCGCCCCACGCGGTTTTATCTTCGACATCAACTCTCCCCTGCTACGCGCAGAGTAACGAGAGCGCAGAGTTTAGCGCGGCATATGCCGCCAGAGTGGGCGCGGTACAAGCCGCATGACCCACGCTAGGCCCTGCAGAGCCCGAGGAATCCACACGGTGCGCGAACGCGGCTTACCGCGCCGTGCATCGCGGTCAATGCAGCCGACTACTGCCTCGGCCACATCTGCCGGACGCACGGAAAGTGGCGCCGGCTTCATTCCTTCCGTCATGCTGCCGATGACAAAGCCAGGGCGCGCAGTAATAAGGCCTACCTGGCTGCCATGCAGCTTGTCCGCCAGCCCCTGACAAAAGGCATCAAGACCAGCCTTGGTAGATCCGTACACGTAGTTTGCCCGGCGGGCCCGCCAGCCTGCTATCGAGGAAAAGGCGACGATATGGCCGCGGTGCATACGCTGGGAAACGAGTGTAAGCAGTGAAATCTGCGCGGCATAATCGATCGTGGCGATGTCGACCGCGTGGGAAGCATCGCGTTCTGCCCGCTGCTGATCGCCCAGGATCCCAAAGGCGACGACAGCAAGCTCAAGGGAGCCTGCCAGCTCTATGGCGCGCTCAACCACACCGGCATGGGACGGAAAATCTGCGGCGTCGAAATCAAGCAGATGAATGCTGCGCGCACCCGCCGCCCGGAGCCGGCCTTCCACGCCTTCCATACCGTGGGTGCCACGAGCGGCGAGCACTATATCGTGGCCTGGGGCTACTCTCCTAGCGATTTCTCCGCCAATATCGCTGCGGCCGCCCAGAATCAGTACGCCAGCCATTAACGGACGTCACGCGGAGCTTGGTTGAGGGACTCGTATCCGTCATTGGTCAGCACCACGATGTCTTCCAAGCGCATGCCCCACTTGCCTTCCAAGTAGATACCCGGCTCAATGGAAAATGCCATGCCTTCTTCCAAGGCGAGATCGTTGCCTTCCATAATGAAAGGCTCCTCGTGCGTGGACAGGCCGATGCCATGTCCGGTGCGGTGGACAAAGTAGTCGCCCCAACCGGCTGCCGAGATCGCCTGGCGGGCAATGGCATCGATGTCTGCGGCAGTGCTGCCGGGGTGGGATGCTGCGCGGGCGGCAGCTTGGGCGTCGGCAAGCACGCCATAGGCATCCTGGAAATCCTGCGGGGCCTTGGAAATATCCCCGCCCACTACGTAGGTGCGGGTGCAATCGGAGTGGTAGCCGGAAGGCAAAGTGCCTCCGATATCGACGACGACTGGCTCGCCCTCAGCCAGCCGGCGATCCGAAAAGCTATGGTGCGGGTTGGCACCATTCGGGCCCGAGCCGACGATGACGAAATCGATAACGGAATGCTCCTGCAGAATGAGCTTTTCCAGTTCGTGGGCCACCTCGGCCTCGGTGCGACCGGCCTGCAAAAGCTGCGGTACCTGCGCGTGGACCGCGTCAATGGCATGGCCGGCCTTGCGCAGCTCAGCAATCTCAGCCTCGTCTTTGCGGGTAAAGAGTTCGGCCAGTGCGTAAGTGGCCAGTTCAAAGCTGGCGTGTGGAAGCAGATCTTGGAAACGCAGCACGTGGTCTGCAGTCAGCGACTGCCCCAGTGCTACCTTGCCTAGTCCGTCGCCTGCGCCACGCAGTGCAAGCTCATAAGGATTTTCTCCGTCATTCCAGCCACGCAACTCTACATCTAGCTCACCTACTGGAGCAGCCTTGATATCGGTGATATCGGTATTAGGCGCGGCGATCCATGCATTGCCCTGCTGCGGCACGACCAAGACCGTCAAGCGTTCGTGGGAAGAAACCCAGGAGCCGGTGAGGTAGGCAAAGTCTGGTCCCGTACCAATGAGGAGCAGATCGATGCCCTTGTCTGCAGCCGCCTTTTGGGCGGCGTGCAGACGCTGGGCGTAGACATCAGCGGAAAAAGTCTGAGTATCAGTCATACCCAAGAGTCTACTCGTCCGCGCCGCGGATTTTAGGCGCCTATGGCTACGACACCGCGCTGAATTGCGTCGATGGCCCGGCGGGCGTTGCGCTGAATTTCGCCGTCGTACCCCGTCTTAGCCACCTGTTGGAGCAGGTCAATAACTTGGCGGCACCAGCGGACAAAATCACCGGGGGTGAGCTCGGCGCCGGCTTCATTTGCCGCAGCCATGCAGTAGCCCAAAGGCGCCCCAGCCGCCCATTGGTGTACGGCCAAAGCGAATCCGGCCTCTGGTTCACGGGTGGGCGGCAGCCGGTGGCGCTGCTCATCAGCGGTAAGTTCGGTGTACACGCGCCACGTGGCATTCATAGCGTCAGCCATGCGCTCGGTGGCTGCTTCCGGTTGCCCACTGGTGGCCTTGCGGTTTTCGAAACAGCACAGGGAGGCAACGCCGGCCAGCTCTGCAGGATCGAGTTCATCCCAAATTCCGCGCTTGAGGCATTGAGCCACGAGCAAATCGGATTCGCTGTGAATTTTGGCAAGGCGCTCGCCTTCCTCCGTGATCACCGGCGTGCGATCGGCACCGGCCCCGGTGAACTCGACGTAGTCCATCTCTGCGAGGAGGTCCACAATGCGCTCGAAGGTGCGACCCAATGTATCCGTAGCTTTATTGACCTTGGACTGCAGCTTGTCCCGATCACGCTCGCGCCGTGCCAGCTTTTGTGCCAGGCCCGCTAGCTGTTCGCGGTCAGTAGCCGGCCACTCGTGAGCTGGATGAGCACGCAGTGCGTCGCGCAACTGACCCACCCGCTTATTTGGCCGAGCGCGGGTGTGCGACTTCATGCGCTTGGGCCGGTCGAAGTGTTCGCGGTGCAAGACATCTTGCACATATCGGGTATTGCGGCGCGGATTCTTGCGCACCGGCTTGGGGATCTTGATGCTACCGACTTGGATCGGTGGGTTATTGATTCCGGTTGCATCGATACGTCCCGACCACCCGGACTCAGTGGTAATCCACGGGCGGGGATCCGCGGTTTGGTTAGCGGGAGTAACAACCGCGGCGAGAATTGGACGCTTCTTGCCGGGCATGGCAATAACATCGCCCAGCTGCAGGCGCCCCAGTACCGCGATAACCTCTTGGTTTCGTTGATTGGCACTATCGATTTTTGATTGCTTTTCCTCCGCTGTGAGCTCGCGGCGCAGGCGGACATAGTCCATGAGAACCTCGGCGGGATCTTCCCCGTCTTTAGCAGGTGGTGCAAGCGACGCCACGGCATCATCGAGCTGGTTGCGCAGCTCGCGCACGCGATGTTCCGCGCGTTCAATCTCGCGAGTTTCCTCCACGACGGAGCCATCGGCCTGGAACTGTGCGAAGGACTTTTCCAAAAGGCGGAGAGATTCCTCGAAACCAAGCATTCCCAGCAAATTGATCGCCATATTGTAACCCGGTGCAAAAGTGGAAATGAGAGGATACGTACGGGTAGAAGCAAGGCCAGCTACTTGACGCGGATCCATGGCGGGTGCCCATTGCACAACTGCATTGCCCAATGTATCGATGCCACGGCGTCCTGCCCGGCCAGTCAGCTGCGTGTACTGGCCTGGGGTGAGATCGACGTGCGCCTCACCATTGAACTTAATGAGCTTTTCTAGCACCACGGTGCGCGCCGGCATATTGATGCCGAGAGCAAGGGTTTCGGTTGCGAACACGGCGCGGACGAGCCCGCGTACGAATAGGTCTTCCACGATATGCCGGAAGGCGGGCAGCATGCCCGCATGGTGCGCGGCAAAGCCACGGGACAGGGCTTCGCGCCAGCGTTTGAAGTCTAGAACCTGCAGATCTTCTTCAGGGATACCTTCCACACCCGCATCGACAATGTCTTTAATCTGCTGTGCTTCCTCTTGGGAGGTAAGCACCATCCGGCTGCGCAGGCACTGATAGAGAGCGCCATCGCAGCCTGCACGGGAGAAGATGAAGGTGATCGCCGGAAGCATGTCCTGCGATTGCAATACCTTCAATACCTCTGGGCGGCCCAAGGGGCGATAGCGATCCTGCTCCCGGGCGGCGCCGGAGCGTCCCCTTCCCTTACCGTGGAATTCGCTGCGTCCGCCGCCCTTGTGACGGGCGCGGGCGCGAAAACCTTTGCCGGACTTATAGTCCGCGCGACCATCGTCGGTATCACCGGCCTCAAGGCGCTGGATCCTACGCTCTAGCTCGGCGTTGACCTGGCCGCCAGATTCTGGTTCGAAGAGCGGATAAATCTTGCGTCCCAGCATCATCCACTGGTCGAGGGGAACTGGGCGGTGTTCGGAGACGATGACGGTGGTATCGCCGCGCACCGTAGAAAGCCAATCGCCGAATTCTTCCGAATTGGACACTGTGGCAGATAGGCCGATGATGGAGACATGGTCCGCGAGGTTGAGGATGACCTCTTCCCATACCGCGCCGCGCGATGCATCGGCCAAAAAGTGGATTTCATCCATAACCACGTGGGTCAAGCGATCGAGGGCCGCGGATTCTGCGTAAATCATATTGCGCAGCACCTCTGTGGTCATGACGACGATCTCTGCATCAGAGTTGATCGATACGTCACCGGTGAGCAGGCCTACGGCTTCTTCGCCATGCTCTTCCACCAAGTCGTGGTACTTCTGGTTGCTCAAGGCTTTAATCGGCGTCGTATAAAAGCACTTGGTTCCCCGGCTCAGTGCCAAGGAAACCGCAAATTCACCCACGATGGTTTTGCCGGCGCCAGTCGGCGCGCAGACCAGTACGCCGTGACCGTTTTCCACGGCCTGGCAGCCCTTTACCTGGAACTCATCCAACGGGTATGGCAGGGCTGCGGTAAAAGAATCCAGATGAGTTTCAGTCATGACTCCCCAGGCTACCCGCGCCTAAAGGACATCGTCGAAAAAGCCGCCGCTTGTCGACGGAGCGTTCTTGCCACCGGTGGTCCACGTCTGCTGCGGCTGCTGCTGTGCCTGTTGTACTGGATGTGAAACGGGCTGAGAGGGTCCCGGTGAAGGGCTTACTCTGCTCGGCGCCTCGACAGGAGTTGGCCCTCCAACGGCTTGTGGTGCAGCGCCAAGCGGCGAAGCAGTCTCATCATCGAGATCCATCCACTCGGGGCGTTCGCGCTGCATGCGCTTATCGTGGAGGCGGCAGAACTGGAATGCGATCTCGATGAGCAAGATGAGTGAACCAGCCAGTACCACCATCGAGAAAGGATCCTGGCCTGGGGTGACGAAGGCGGCGAAAATCATCACGACGACAATGATGATGCGACGCTTGTCTTTGACGTGTTCATACTCGAGCACGCCAATAAGGTTCAGGGACACGATAAGCAGTGGGATTTCAAAGCTGATGCCAAAGATGAGCAGCAGGGCCAGGAGAAAGTAGAAATATCGCTCACCGGTCAGGGCCGCTGTTTGGTACTCGGCGCCGATACCCATGAGGAATTCCAAACCCACGGACAAGATGAAATAGGCCAGCACGGCACCGGCAACGAATAGGCCCACCGCGGCGCTGACAAAGCTCAACGTGTAGCGGCGCTCGTTCTTATGGAGACCTGGCACAACGAAGGCCCAGACCTGATACAGCCACACCGGAGAAGACAATACGGTGCCGGCCAAGGCACCTACTTTTAGGCGCAACAGGAGCATTTCAAACGGGCTGGTGGCCAATAGTCGGCACTCGCCGTCCGCACTGAAGGATGCTCGCTTATCGGGGGGCAGCGCACAATACGGCTCTCGTAGAATTTCACCCAACGGAGACAGCCCGAATGGGGCTCGTTGGTACCAAATGAACCCAATGATGGCCCCGACGACAACCGCTAACACGGAAATAATGATGCGACGGCGCAGCTCCTGCAGGTGCTCCACCAAGGTCATCTCCCCGGTAGGGTTCTTCTGTTTGCGCGAAAAGCGCAGTTTACCCTTCACGTTCTTGCTTGCCTTCTGGGGAGACAGAGGCTGTGACTGTGACGACATCAGTGTGGCTCTTTCAACGCAAAGAAGCGAACACTTCCCTACTGCACGGATTGCGGGTGCATATCCGCGCGCTGCAGGGGTGTTCGCGCGACGACAGGTTAGGGGCGTTTACTGCTGAGTGTTGGTGTTGTTCTGCTGGCCCGGCTGCATGTCTGGGCGGTTCCAGAACTCCTCATCAGACTGCTGCTTCTGGTTCAGCTGCGCCTGAGACTGAGAACGCTGGGCTTCCTCGGAATGCATCTCATTGACCTCAGACTTGAAGATGCGCGCGGAACGGCCAATAGAGCGTGCCAATTCCGGCAACTTCTTTGCACCGAATAGCAAGACGATGACAAGAACGATTAGGCCAATTTCCATAGGTCCTATACTCATGGAGAAACCTCTTTCAACTAGTGCACCAGCATGCCGGAAAGCATCACCGCCGGCTTGTTGCCAGCGAGCAGGCGCAGTAAACGGGCAAGTAACTGGCTACTGAGTATAGCCGCTCAAGGCGGTGTTTCCTCGCTCCGCAATGAGGTTTACCACGGATTGAGGAGCCACTACCCGCAACCTATCAGCCTGACCAAGGGCAAAGCGAATAAGCCAATCCACTGATCCCATAGGCATTGTTGCAGCTATTTCCCCATTTCCCAGGTCTTCGCCCAAACTCATATCGTAGTACTCAGCCAGCCACGTGAATTCTTGGTTAATTGCTAGTTGCACGCAATCCCCATCGCCCAAATTAAAGGGTGAAGAAGCATCAAAGTCGAGTTCCTTCAGGTGCGGCTGAGCCTTCTCCTCCGTGAGGCTTGCGCTTCTAATGCGGTCGATGCGGAAAGTGCGATGGGCTTGCTTGGCTTCTTCCCATGCAGCCAAGTAAGGCTCAGAATCGACAATAAAAATGCGGGCTGGATCCACTACCCTTTCGGATTCTGCATTCGAAGAAGCACTCCAGTAGTGCAGCCGGATCCGCTTTCGTTCATTAACCGCCTGGGTCAAAAGCGCCTGGATATCTGTCTCTTCAGGGGCTGGAGTAGATAGCGAATCATAAATGGCGACAGTCCTTTCATCCATAATGCCGCGCAGCTTCGCGGCGGCGGAATCGACCGCATGGGCGTCGATAAGCCCAGGCATCGCCTGCAAGGACTCCAAGGTGAGAAGCAAGGCACCGGCTTCGGTTGGGGTGAGCCGCAGTGCCTGGCTTAAGCCTTGATCATTATGGATGGTTACCCCATCGCGATAGCTAAAGGAGAGATCGATGAGGTCTTCGGTATTGCGCCCCGTGCCGGAGCAAAAGAGGCGATCGAGAGCTTCCTTCAGCTCGCCGGGTTCCATACCTAAGTCCTTGGCCGCTTCCATGGGCGTCTTGTCGGGATGATTCTTGAAGTACGGAATCAGGTTCAAAGAGCGCACGAGCGCCTGGAGCTTCTGTGATCCGTCAGCCATGACTAGCGTCCTTCCTGCGAATGTGCTGCCCTGCGCAAAAGGGAAACGACCTCCTGGCGTACCTCGGCTGGTTCCACCACTTGTACCTCCGGCGCATACCCAGCCGCGGTGCGTACGAGCCAGTCCTTATCCACCTTGCGCAGCATCACCGTGCCGTCGGGCTGCTGCTTGCCGGCATCCATAAGCTCCCGCGCCTGCCCCTCCGGGATGACAAGGCGCGCATCCACCTTTTCCCCTCGTTGCAGTGCACGCTCTACTAACACCTGCAAATCTTCAGTTGGATTGGTGTGCTCCGCGGGATCGTGCGAGCGTTTGATGTCAGAGACGCGGAGGGCCCGAAAGACGCGCGGTTCGTTGCGGTCCACATCGAATCCCACGAGGTAGATGCGGCTGTCTCGGTTGACCACTCCCCACGGGTCCATGACACGGCGTACCGGCTCAGTAGCCGGATTAGCACGGTAGGAAAACGTAATGCGCAGCTGATTGCGCACCGCAGCGAGCACCGCGGTGATGATTTCTGGGGCGAGTCGCGTGATGTCATTGACCGCCGTGTATACCGGTGCGCCTGCGAGGTTGCGGGAGGCGCCGCTGGCAGCAATCTTTGTCCAACCCGACAGGGAAAAATCGCTTAAGCCTCCGGTGGTACCCACGCCTCCTGCAATGCCTAGAACCATGGCCTCCTCAGGGGAAAACTCCACCGGAGGAAGCTGGTAGCTGCTCGAGTCAAGGCGATAACGCGCACCATCTTCGCTACCGGAATGCACAATGGGCACCCCGGCGCGCTGGAGGGTTGCGATATCTCGTGCCAGAGATTTGGCGAAGGCTTCATCTGACTTATCGCCGTATCCTGCTACATGGCGGCGAATCCAGGAGGCGGTGCGATCCGGGCTACCGCCGGAGTTCGCGGCGCCTTGTAGCGCGAAAGAGAGGTTGGTCAGTCTTTCTACCGCCTCATCATGCCGTTTCGGCGCGGGGTTGTGTGCTGCCACGTGTTGTGTTGTCTCCCTGGTGCTGCTCGTATGCTTCTAGCTGTGGTGTAGACGCATATAGTCTAGCAACGCCTCGACCCGATCATCGTCGGCTACGAAGGGGTCTAGGAGCTCCTCGGTGCGTGGCTCTGGGCGGTTGACCTTGAGGCGCGTCCAATCAACGGTGACGTTGGCCCCGAGGCTACGCGCAGCGGCAAGGAACTGGCCGCGCAGCGCAGCACGGGTGGTGGCAGGCGCTGTGCCCATAGCTCGTTCAATCTCGGAGTCCGTGATCCAGCGTTCGATAAGGCCCTTGCGCAGCAAGACATGGTAGAGCCCGCGGCTCGGCCGGATATCGTGATAGGTCATATCAATCTGGGCGAGCTTGGGGTGGTCCCAGTGTCCGCCCAGCCGTGCACGGTAGCGCTCGAGCAGTCCCAATTTGATGACCCAGTCGATTTCTCGGTCCACGCCGGAGAAGTCTTGAGTCTCAATGGCGTGCAGCGTGCGCTGCCAGAGATCCACCACGCGCCGCATTTCTGCCGTGGGAGTTCCGGCGTCTTCGCGTTCTTCCAACCATTGGGTTGCGCGCTGGCATAGTTGCTGTTGGACCTCGAGCGCGGTGACGGCTCCCCCTCCGGCAAGCGGCAGTTCGGTCGAGCCCGTCATATCACGTGCGATGGCGCGGATATGGTGAATGGGTTTGTCGATGTCGAACTCCGGTAGCTCAAATCCGGCCTCCAGCATTTCCAAGATGAGCAGCGTGGAGCCAACCTTTAGCGCCATGGTGGGCTCGGCCATAGTGGAGTCACCCACGATGACGTGCATGCGGCGGAAGCGTTTGGAATCGCCGTGCGGCTCATCACGGGTATTGATGATGGGGCGCGAGCGGGTGGTGGCAGAAGACACGCCTTCCCAGACTTGGTCTGCGCGTTGCGAGAGCAGGAATTGGGCGGGCTTGTCGCCCTTAGCGGGCTGCACCATGCCGGCGCCGCAGATGAGCTGGCGGGTAATAAGGAACGGAAGGAGCGCCAGCCCCAAATCCTTGAGCACCATGTGGCGGCTGATGAGGTAGTTTTCGTGGCAGCCAAAGGAGTTTCCGGCTGAATCCACGTTGTTTTTAAACAGGTACACCGTGCGCGGGTGCCCCTCTGCAGCAAAGGCCTGCTCTGCTTGTTCGCCCAGCCGGTTGACTATCGCATCGCCAGCGCATTCATAGGCCAGAAGCTGGCTCAAGCTATCGCACTCGGCGGTGGCTACCTCAGGGTGGGATCCGACGTCGAGGTACAGGCGGCTCGCGTTGGTGGAAAAGATATTAGAGGAAGAATGTTCCTGGACGATGGGCCGGAAAAGCACGCGCGCCGCTTCATCAGGGCTCAGGACGCGTTCTCCTGGGCCCGCGCTGGTGGTTAAGCCATATTCCGTCTCGATGCCCATGATGCGACGGGCGAAGACGGGGCGCTGGTCACCCACCCTTACTGCCCGCCTTTTTGGACATAAGAGCGCACGAATTCCTCGGCGTTGTTTTCTAGCAGCCCATCGATCTCATCGAGCAATTCATCGGTGCCGGTGGTATTGATGCTCAGCTGTGTGGAGGTAAACTCCTCCTCCCCCGTGGAGTCATCGCCGCCGTTGCCGCCGGTGACCTGCGATTGGTGGGTTGACATGATATGAACGTCCTTTCCTTCGCTTCTGCCTCGATGCTTGACTATTAGTTACGGTACTCGGGCTGGATACCGCTGTCAGTTAGTCCCTGAAGAAGATCCTCCACCGTAGGTGCGGCGTCGATGATCTCCTCGCACTCGGCGCGTGACAGGCCGGTGGTCTCATCCATCGGAACCGTGGCCCAGGGTGCCGCGGTTTGCTCGCCTAACCGCACCGTGAGGCTTTGCCAGCTCGCGGCAATGATGTCCTCACCGAATTTCTGCGTCACTCGGCCGCGGAAATACGCCCGGGTGTCCTCTGGCGGAATGGTGGCGGCGTCTTCAATCTCTGCAGCGCTAAAGAGCTGCCGCATCTGGCCTTTACGCACCAGCGCGTGGTGTAGCGACTTTGCCGGATCGATCTCCGCGTACTGCAGGTCAATAAGCCGCAGCTTTGAGTCGGCCGGGTCGATACCGCGGTCGAGGTAGCCCTTGATCAAGCGATACTTCGCCACCCAATCCAACAGGTGCGCTGCCTGCATCGGGTCCTTTGCCAGAAGTGCTACGGCCTCGTCCCAAGCCGCAAGCACCTTGTGATCGGCTTCTGTGCGTGGGGTTACGCGGGCGCGGTATTCAGCGAGGATTTCTAGGGCGGTGAGATGGCGGGCGTCGGCAAGCTCGAGGCGATGCTGAAGGGAGAGGTCGCGGCTGACGCGCGGGACCTCCGCCACGGCATCCTGCAAGCGGAGATCGCTAAAGTCCACACCCTGCTCAATCGCATCGAGCACTAGCGAGGTCATGCCTAGTTTGAGCAGCGTGGAGGTCTGCGACATATTTGCATCTCCGATGATGACGTGGAGGCGCCCATAGTCCGTGTGCACCGCATGCGGCTCGTCGCGGGTATTGATGATGCCGCGATTAAGGGTGGTCTCCAGCGAGATTTCCTGCTCAATATAGTCAGCGCGCTGGGAGATCTGGAATCCCGGCTCCTCGCCAAACTCGCCGATCCCCATGCGCCCGGCACCGATGACTACCTGGCGGGCCACGAAAAACGGGATAAGGGCCTGCGCCATAGTGTCAAAGTCCGTGGCACGGGAGTACTGATAGTTCTCGTGCGAGCCATAAGACGCGCCCTTGCCGTCCACGTTGTTCTTGTAGAAACGTAAAGCAGGGCACGGGTCATGGTTGGCAAGGACAGACTTTCCTTGCTCAGTAAGGCCCGCTACGGCCGCTGCTGATTGCAGGAGCGTGGCGTCACCGGCGGCGTCGTAAAGCGTGGCATCCCAGGCATTGGTGCACTCTGGGGCGGAATACTCTGGGTGCGCGTGGTCGACATAAAAGCGCGCGCCATTGGCCGTGACCACATTGGCCACCCCGATGGCGTTGGGATCCACCACGGGCACGGTGTGGTAGCGCTTGAGATCGAAGCCGCGGGAATCGCGCAGAGGATGTTCCTCGGCAAAGTCCCAGCGCGAGCGCGCCCCAGTGTGCATAGCGGCATAAGCTACCACCGCGTGCGTGGAAGAAATGATGGGCGAATACTCCGGCAGCTCCGGGGTGGCAATGCCGTACTCGGTCTCGGTACCTACAACGCGGCTCATGCGCTCCTCCTAGCGGTCAGTAGCTCCACCCGCTCAACGCGGGCACCAGCATGGTCTTGGGAGATGATCTTGGTCCATTCCTCCGGGTTGGTGGAGGTGGGCACGTACTCGGATTCGGCGCGCTCGTCCGCGATGGCCTGGAGCAAATGCTGCTTGGCGATGCCCCCTTCGCGCCCGCCTATCCCCTGCTCACTGCCCGCACGCTGCTGCAGTTCGTCCTTGATAGCCAGCTTCTTAGCGCGGGAGAGGATATTGGCAATCATCGCGCCGGAGACAAAGTCCCGGTAGTGCAATACCTCGCGCTCGCCGCTGGAAAAGTGCAACTGCATAAAGGGGCGATCAGCATAAAGCTCGTCCACCGCGGCGCCGATAAGCTCCTCTAGCGTGCCCTGGTGCGGCACGGATTCTGCAAAGTGGCGTGCAAAGATCTCGCGGGCGCCCTCTTTATTCGGCCGGTTGACCCGGATCTTGATATCCAGCCGGCCGGGGCGCATGATGGCGGGATCGATGAGCTCCTCGCGGTTGGTAGCGCCAATAACTATCACATTGGAAAGGCTCTCCACGCCGTCAAGCTCTGTGAGCAGCTGCGGCACCACCGTGGTTTCCATATCCGAAGACACGCCTGAGCCACGGGTACGGAAGATCGATTCCATCTCATCAAAAAAGATGACCACCGGGCGGTCGGAACTTAGCTGGGCTAATTCACGAGCGCGCTCAAAGATGAGGCGGATGCGGCGTTCCGTCTCGCCTACATACTTATTGAGCAACTCTGGGCCCTTGATATTGAGGAAGTAACTCGGCCCATCACTGCCCAGTTGCTGCGCCAAAGAATGGGCCACGGCCTTAGCAATAAGTGTCTTACCGCATCCTGGCGGGCCATAGAGGAGGACGCCCTTAGGCGGCTGTAGCTCGTAGTGGTGATAGAGGTCCGGATGAATAAACGGCAGTTCCACGGAATCGCGGATCTGGGAAATCTGCTCATCGAGCCCGCCGATGTCCTCATAGCGCACATCGGGGACCTCCTCAAGGGAGAGCTGGGAGACCTCCGTCTTTTCCACCTTTTCCAGCGCGATGGCGGCCTTGGGGTCGACCAACACTATCTCGCCTGCTGCCACGCGGGTTTCCTCGCGCAGTGCCTGCGATAGCAACACCACTTTTTCCTCGCCAGAGGAGTTGGCCACGATAAGGCGGCTCTCTCCCAGGCGCTCCACCACGGTGGCGAGCTCACCCGTGCGCTCGGGTGCGCACCCTTCCACCACTACGAAGCCATCGCCCAAGCGAACCTGCTGGCCGGCCACTAGGCTGCCCGGTTCCACATTGGGCGAAACCTTAAGCTGCATCACGCGGCCGTTGGTGTAGACCTCCGCGGTGGTTCCCACCTCGCTGTGGGTAGGCGAATAGCCTAAGAAAACGCCGTAGGTCGATGCCGGCTCAGCTAGCGCGTTAAGCTCCGCAAAAAGCTGTTCGAGCTTCCCACGCGATTCTTTTAATAAGCCCGCCAACTTCTGATTGCGGGCAGCAAGCTGGCTAATTTGCCGCTTATAGTCCGTGGCTTCATCCATGCCCACTACTCTAACGCGGCCCAGTCGGCGAAAGAGGGTACTTGCGCTTTAAATTCTGGGCGCTGAGGTGAGCCTATTTCCGGCTTTACTTGCGGGCGCGGCGCTGCGGGCGCGGCGGGGTCACGCCATCGGCCAGGCGGCGGGTCCAGATAAGGAAGGCGGTATGCGCATTCATACGGTGCTCCGGGCGCGTAGCCAGGCCTTCAACCTTCCATTCGCGCACCAGAGATTCCCAGGCCTTGGGCTCGGTAAAGCACTTGAGCTCACGGATGCCTTCCATGACCTTCATCAACTGCGGCACCGTTGCCACGTAGGTCATGAAGACACCACCTGGAATGAGAAGATCGCGCACTGTCTCCAGGTGCTCCCAGGGCTCGAGCATATCGAGGATCACGCGGTCTACCGGCCCACCCAAGTCCTCGGCGGTGACATCTCCTAAATCGCCGAGGCGCGGCGACCACCACTCGGGCTGCTCGCCAAAGTATTCCTTGACGTTATCTACCGCATACTCGAGGTGGTCATCGCGCACCTCATAGGAATACACATGCCCCTCTGGGCCCACGGCGCGCAGCAGGGACATAGACAGCGCACCGGAGCCAGCGCCGGCCTCGAGCACGCGCGCGCCCATGAAGATATCGCCCTCTACCAAAATCTGCGCCGCATCCTTGGGGTAGATCACCGCGGCACCACGCGGCATGGATAGCACGTGATCCACCATCAGGTGGCGGAAAAGCAGGAAGGAGGAGCCAAGGGTGGACTCAATGACCGAGCCCTCGTCCATACCCACGATGTCATCATGGTTAATGATGCCCTTGTGGGAGTGGAACTGGCCTCCTTCTTCCAGAATGACCGTGTAGTGGCGCCGCTTGGCGTCGGTAAGCTGCACGCGGTCGCCATAGGCAAAGGGGCCGGAATAAGCCATGTCTCAAGACTCCTCGAGGTTGCGGTTACTATCTCACCAAGTATGCCTCAAGTGCCTGCGCGAGCCATACTTGGTCCCGCTCGCCCACCATTTCCCGCGCCGAGTGCATAGACAGCATGGGCACGCCCACATCCACAGTATCGATGCCCAAACGCGTCGCCGTAATGGGACCGATGGTCGAGCCACAGGGCACATCATTATTGCCCACAAACCGCTGCACCGGTACGCCTGCCTTCTCGCATGCTGCTTCCCACAACGCCACCGTGGTGGCATCGGAGGCATAGCGCTGATTACCGTTGATCTTGGTCACTGGGCCCTTGCCGATAATCGGATGGTGCGTGGGATCGTGCTTGCCCACGTAATTAGGGTGCACCGAATGCGCGGCATCTGCCGAGACACAGCTCGAGCGGGAGAACATCTGGAAGCGTTCCTCCTCGTTGGCCCCCAGCGCCCGCGCCGTGCGAGTAAGTACATCCGCCAGGATGGGACCGCCCGCACCATAGCGCGAGCTGGAACCCACTTCTTCATGGTCAAAGGCCATCATGACCAAGATATCCTTGCCCTGATATTCCTCGGCGGCCTTCTTCATTGCTTCCAACGAGGCGTGTACGGAAGACAGGTTATCCATGCGTCCGGCAGCGATGAACTGCTCGCCGGCGCCAAAGACTTCGCCGCGAGCGGCATCGGCCGTAATCAGGTTGAAGGAAGCAATATCCTGCTTGGCGACGCCCACCTTCTCCCCCACTACCTGCAAGATCGACGCCTCCGGGTCACCCACGCTCAAAACCGGCTGCATATTGTGCTGGCGATCCGGCTTAAACTCATCCTTGCGGTAGAGGTGGATTGCCAGGGACGGAAGGCGCAGTACCGGGCCAGTATTGACCAGGTGCCGCGTGCCGTCCTTGGTGACAATCTGCCCGGCAACGGTCAGCTCCCGGTCAAACCAGGTATGCAGCAGCGCACCGCCATAGATTTCTACTGCCACCTGCTGCCAGCCGGCTGCGGAAAAGTCCGGCGTGGGCTTAAGAACCAAGCCCGGCGAGTCCGTATGCGACCCCACGATGCGGAAACCAGAATTCTTATCCGCGCCCTCTGGCACGTACCACGCCGCTACCGCGCCGCCGCGCACCATGACGTGGCCGCCTGGCGCAGCGGACCACTGCGTTCCCTCATCCTGTACCTCAAATCCCGCCTCGCGCAGCTGGCGGGATACCTCATCAGCAGCGTGGTACGAAGAAGGAGAAGCAGCAATAAAATCTAGGAAATCTGCGGTATAACTCATACCTCCTAGCTTGCCACGAATCGCGCGGCGATAGGCTAGATACACCATGGCTACTTCATCTACACCCCGCCCACTCGCCCTGTCGCCCTCGCGCGCCTCCGACTATAAGCAGTGCCCGCTGCTCTATCGCTTTCGCGCCATTGACAAGTTGCCCGAGCCCAAGACCATCGCCCAGGTCAAAGGAACCCTTGTGCACGCCGTTTTGGAAGAGATGCACAAGCTACCGCGCGAAGAGCGCACCTATCCTGCCGCGGTGAAGATGATTAAGCCCTCCTGGGCGGAGATGACCGCCAAAGACGAGGAACTTTTAGAGCTCGTGCCAGAAGAAGACACCTACGACTTCTTCGTCGCTGCCAGGGAACTGCTTAAAGGCTATTTCCAGATGGAAAATCCCCAAGGCTTTGATTGCCAAGAAACAGAGATGTACGTCAATACGGTCCTGCCCAATGGCGTCCCCGTCCGCGGCTTCATCGACCGCGTGGACCGCGCCCCAACTGGCGAGGTCCGAGTCGTGGACTATAAAACCGGCAAGAAGCCACTTCCCCGCTTTTCCCAGGATGCACAATTCCAGATGCGCTTTTATGCGCTGGTCTACTGGCGCATTCTAGGCACCATTCCCCACCAATTGCGCCTGATGTACCTCAAGGTGTTGGATTCGATGTTTCTTAGCCCAAACCGTGAGGAACTCGAATACTTCGAGCGCGATCTCGGCGAGCTGTGGGCAAAGATTGAGGCCGACGGGCGCGCCGGGGACTTCCGTCCGAAGCCATCCAAGCTCTGCGGATGGTGCGCCCACCAGGATCTCTGCCCGGAGTTTGGCGGCACCCCGCCGCAGTACCCGGGCTGGCCGGGTTCCGCGGCGGATACGAAGGACTAGCGCCCGACCTGCCTAGAAAAGGCCCGAAATGGTGCCCTGCTTATCGACGTCGATATTATTGGCCGCAGGCTTCTTCGGTAGTCCCGGCATCGTCATGACGTTGCCCGTGAGCACGACGATAAATCCCGAACCGGTGCGCGGCAGTAATTCGCGCACGTGCAGCGTATGGCCTTCCGGCGCCCCCAGAGCAGAGGCATCATCGCTGAAGGAGTACTGCGTCTTAGAGATGACCACCGGCAGCTTATCCCAGCCATTGTCCTGGATGTACTTGAGATCCTTGAGCGCCTTTGCCCCGTATTCCACACGGTCTGCGCGATAGATCTCGCGCGCGATGGTCTCGATGGAGGCCTCGATTCCCTCCCGCGGATCGTAGAGCTGCTTGGCTCCTCCCTGTAGGTTCTCCAGCAAGGTCTCTGCCAGCTTGGTAGCGCCTGCGCCACCCTCGGACCAGACATTGGCTTCCTCCAATGCCACCCCGAAGTCTTCGGCCCACTGCCGCATAAACTCGCGTTCTGCCTCGGTATCGGACCAGAAGAGGTTGAGCGCTACCACCGGTTTGATCCCGAACTTGCGCAGGTTTTCTACGTGGCGCTCTAGGTTGACTATGCCCGCCTTGAGGGCATCCAGGTTTTCCTCAGTGAGCTTATCCTTGGCCACACCGCCGTTGTATTTCTGCGAGCGGATGGTGGCAACGACCACGGCGCCAGCAACATCTAGGTCGCCAAAGCGCGCCTTAATGTCGACGAACTTTTCTCCGCCGAGGTCGGAGCCGAAGCCGGCCTCGCTTAAGACGATATCGCCAAATTGCAGTGCGGTGTGGGTGGCCAACAGGGAGTTGCAGCCGTGCGCGATATTGGCGAACGGACCACCGTGCACCAAGGCCGGCACGCCGCCAAGGGTTTGTACAAGGTTCGGGTTGAGGGCATCACGCATGAGTGCCGCGAGCGCACCTTCCGCATTCAAGTCACGGGCGGTAACAGGGCGCTGATCATAGGTGAACCCAATAGTGATATCGCCGAGGCGCTTCTTTAGGTCCTCGAGGTTCGTGGCCAAGCACAAGATGGCCATGATTTCGGAGGCCGCGGTAATAGTGAAACCGGTTTCTGCAGGCACACCGTGAGCCGGCCCGCCCAGGCCGGTCACCACGTTGCGCAGGGCACGGTCGTTGACGTCCATGCACCGCTGCCACGTCACGCGCCGCGGGTCGATGCCCAAGGCGTTGCCTTGATGGATGTGGTTATCAATGATGGCGGCCAGGGTGTTGGTTGCAGAGGTAATGGCATGAAAATCGCCGGTGAAGTGAAGATTGATGTCCTCCATGGGGACAATCTGTGCATAGCCGCCGCCAGCCGCGCCGCCCTTAATACCCATCACTGGTCCTTGGGAGGGCTCACGCAGGGCAACGATGGCCTTCTTACCCAACTGATCCAGGGCGTCGGTAAGGCCAATGAGCACGGTGGACTTGCCCTCGCCGGCAGGTGTGGGCGATACGCCGGTGACAAGCACCAGCTTGCCCTGGTTTTCCTTGGAATAGTCCACCTTGGTGATATCGACTTTGGCTTTGGTGGTGCCATAGGGAATCACGGCGTCGGCAGGAATGCCCGCCTTGGCCGCAATCTCCGCGATTGGCTGCAGGTGGTGGGCTTGGGCAATTTCAACATCGGATGGCTGAGTAGTCATGTTCTTAGCTTACCGAGCTCGGGAGTTAAATAACCCGCATTTTTCCAAGAAAGTGAATTGAATCAATCTGCCTGTCCACGCTGCGATCCAAAAAGGCGCCCTACAGGGCGCCTTGCGGGTGGACTTGTCGTCTATCTCTTACAGGATGACGAGGCCAAATGCGTAGCCCAAGAGGACAGAAACCACGATGCTGACCGTGCCTGGGATGAGGAATGGGTGGTTGAATACAGCCTTGCCGATTCGAGTCGAACCTGTATCGTCCATCTCCACCGCTGCCAGCAGCGTTGGGTAGGTCGGCAGGATAAATAGAGCCGAGACGGCCGGGAAAGCAGCGACTGCGGTAAGGGGACTTACGCCCAAAGCCAGGGCGGCTGGCATGAGGGCCTTGGTCGTAGCGGCCTGCGAGTACAGTAGCGCTGCGGCGAAGAACAAGACCACCGCGAGCAGCCACGGCGAAGACTCAATAACGCTACCAGCCATAGACTGAATATCGTCCATGTAGTGGTTGATAAGGCTGGTACCCAACCAAGCAACGCCTAGCACACAAATACATGCGGACATACCGGACTTAAATACCGGCGTATTGAGAACATCCCCCGCCGGGAACTTCGACATCATGACGATGATGGTGGCCGCGGTGAGCATAACCGTCATAATTGCCTCATTACGTGGCAGGGTTGGCTCTGCAATTAGCCCGACCTGCTCCGAGGTCAGCGTGGCCCATGCCATCACGATGACGATGGCTACCAAGAACACCAGAACAGAAGCCTTGGCGCCCTTCTGCGGCTGGAAGTTCTCGGCACCCAGTGGTTGCTTAACCAAGCCTTGCGCCTTGCGCTCCTGGTACACCGGGTCATCATCTAGTTCCTTGCCAAACTTATTAGCAATCCACGCAGCTGGGAAGATAGACAGGAAGGTTGCCGGAATGACGACTGCTAGCACCTGCAAATAGCCCGCTCCGGCTGGCTCCAACAGACTGGCTAGGAGAACCACTGCGGCAGAAATAGGCGAGGCACAAATTGCCATCTGGGAGGCAACTACCGCAATGGAAAGCGGGCGTGACGGGCGAACCTTGCCTTCTTTAGCTACCTCAACAATGACCGGCAGCGTAGAAAATGCAGTGTGGCCGGTACCGGCCAGCACCGTCATCAACCAAGTAACGATAGGCGCGTAGAACGTAATCCGCTTTGGGTTTTTACGCAGAAACTTTTCTGCAATGTGCACCAGGTAGTCCATGCCACCAGCCCTCTGCATTGCGGCGATGGCGGCAATGACGGTCATGATGATACCGATGACGTCGAACGGGATGTCTTCCCTAGTAATGGGGACACCGGTGAGACCAAGGGCCAACACACCGAGGCCGCCGGCCATACCGATACCAATTGAACCAATCCTCGCGCCCAAAAAGATGGCAGCGAGAACGATGACTATATGAACAATAACCATGGACATACTCCATACGCTCTGTATGCAAACTAAGGGCACGCGTCTCCATACAGAGTGCATGCCGTCCTCAACATCTTCTATTGTGCACCTATCACGTCGATTTATTCACTCGAATTGTCCGTTTGTGTTGATTCCCACATGTATTAAGCGTCTCGTTATAAGACGGTCGGTATCCTTCTCCGCATTCGCCCAGCACAGGGCCGTAAAAGGACACTAGCTACCGCCGATTCCATGCACACAAAAGACCCCTACAGCCTTCGCCAGTTTTCCTTGTACATCAA
Organism: Corynebacterium sp. MSK195; assembly: GCF_030228885.1. Lineage (NCBI taxonomy): Bacteria > Bacillati > Actinomycetota > Actinomycetes > Mycobacteriales > Corynebacteriaceae > Corynebacterium > Corynebacterium sp. MSK195. The sequence goes on from NZ_JASPGT010000004.1 coordinate 127,489, forward strand.
GAGAAAATGGCAGAGACCGTGGGGGTCTACTATGCGGGGGCGCTATGCCCTACTGCTTCTCAAAAGCCGAGTCTTTAGTCCTCGTCGATGAAGAGCTGACCGCGGAACTCTGGGTGCATGAGGTTTTCAACGGACAGAACCTTGTTCAAGGTAGCCTCATCGAGCAAGCCCTTCTCCAAGACGAGTTCCTTGACGCCCTTGCCGGTCTCCAGGGACTCCTTGGCAATCAGGTCACCGTTGTGGTGGCCGATGAACGGGTTCAGGTAGGTGACGATACCAATGGAATTTTCCACGTACGCACGGCACACGTCTGCATTAGCGGTAATGCCGGTGACGCACTTTTCGTGCAGGGCATCCACGGCGTTACCCATGATGCGAATGGACTGGAACAGCGCCTCGCCGATGACCGGCTCCATGACGTTGAGCTGCAGCTGGCCAGCCTCAGCGGCCATGGTGACGACATGGTCATTGCCGAAGATCTTGAAGCAGGTCTGGTTCACAACCTCCGGGATAACCGGGTTGACCTTACCCGGCATGATGGAGGAGCCGGCCTGACGGGCAGGCAGGTTGATCTCAGCCAGGCCAGCGCGTGGACCGGAAGACAGCAGGCGCAGGTCATTACAGATCTTGGCAAGCTTCATTGCTGCGCGCTTGATGGTGGCGTGCAGCAGCACGTAAGCGCCACAGTCAGAGGTTGCCTCAATGAGATCGCGGGCGGTCTTCATCTCCAAGCCGGTGACCTCAGACAGAGCTGCGGTGACCTGGTGGCGGTAGCCGGCCGGGGTGTTCACGCCGGTGCCGATTGCGGTTGCGCCCAAGTTGATCTCGAGCAGGCGACGCTGTGCATCGCGCAGCAATGCCTGCTCCTCGTTCAGGTTATTGGCAAAGCCCTTGAACTCATCACCCAAGGTCATCGGAACCGCATCCTGAAGCTGAGTACGACCCATCTTCAGGATGTCCTGGAACTCATTGCCCTTGACCTGGAATGCGGCACGCAGACCATCCATGCGCTCAATGAGGTGATCCACTGCTGCATGCAGACCCAAGCGGAAGCCGGTCGGGTAAGCATCGTTGGTGGACTGGGACATGTTCACATCATCATTCGGGTTGATGATGTCATAGGAGCCCTTCTCCTCACCGAGGTACTCCAGCGCGAGGTTGGCAACAACCTCGTTGGTGTTCATGTTCAGCGAGGTACCAGCGCCACCCTGGAAGACGTCCAGCGGGAACTGATCCATGCAGCGACCCTCTTCCAGGATCTGGTCACAGGCCCAGATGATGGCTTCAGCCTTCTTCTTTGGCAGAACGTGCAGGCGGCGGTTTGCCATGGCGGCCGCCTTCTTGACCTGGACCATGCCGCGGATGAAGTGCGGGATGGTGTTGATGGTCACGTAAGAGATCTGGAAGTTCTCCATGGCGCGTACGGTGTGCACACCGTAGTAAGCGTCAGCGGGAACTTCCAAGGAGCCAAGAAGGTCGGTCTCGGTGCGAGTCTTCTTGCTGGAGTTCTTAGGTGCCTTTTGTTCGGCCACCTTCTGCTGTGCGGCGTGAGTGGAAGTGTCAGCTTCCTTCTTCTTCACGTCCTTTGCTGCAGACTTGGTGTCCTTTTCTTCTTTCTTAGAGGACTTTGCCATGATGGCTCGGCTCCTTTGCCTGTCGAGACTTATATTCGAATGAGTAACCTCAAGCGCTAATGTTAGCCACGACTGAATCTATTTGGGCCGACCCAGAGAAATTGATCCCCCTAAAAGCGGGCGATGCGTAAATCAGAAGCCAAAATTGCTTCCGCGCCGAGTTGGGAAAGTCGGTCCATGACTTGGTTGGCTTGTTTCTTCGGAACCATCGCTCGCACTGCCACCCAGTTCTCACGCGCTAACGGCGACACCGTAGGACCGGTCAATCCTGGAGTAATACCAGCGGCTGCGTCGAGGTTGGATTGAGCGATGTTGTAGTCGATCATTAGATATGTGCGAGCGTGCAGAATTCCCTGAATGCGGTCGAGCACTACCTGCTCTTCCTCCGTAACTTCTACCCCTGTACGCTTAATAACTACCGCCTCGGACTCAATGATCGGCTCCCCGAACGGCGCTAACCCTTGCTGACGCAAAGTAGTACCAGTTGACACGACATCAGCAATAACATCGGCAACCCCTAGCCGGATGGAAATCTCTACGGCCCCGTCCAATCGAATAACATCGGCCTCAATCCCATGTGCGGCGAGGTTTGTGCGGACAAGATTGGGGTACGACGTCGCGATCCGCCGCCCGGCCAGTTGAGAGATATCCCACTCCTCCCCCTGCGGGGCTGCGTACCGGAACGTGGAGCCACCGAAGCCTAACGGCAAAACTTCATCAAAGCTCGCTTTAGAGTCAAGTGCCAAGTCCCGGCCCGTAATGCCTAGGTCTAAGACCCCGCGGGCGACATAGATGGCGATATCTTTCGGCCGTAGGAAAAAGAATTCTACCCCGTTATCGGCATCTACCACGTTGAGCGCCTTGGAATGCCCGCGCCCCTTGTAACCGGCCTCTGTAAGGATTTCCACTGCAGCTTCTGACAATGAGCCCTTATTCGGTACAGCAATCTTGATCATGCGGATCCTTCCATCCTGTGGGGTGTTGCCTAGAGGTACTTATAAAGGTCTTCAGGGGTAAGTCCGCGCTTGAGCATCATGACCTGAGTCCAATAGAGCAGCTGAGACATCTCTTCCGCTAGCTCATCGTCGGACTGGTACTCAGCGGCGATCCATACTTCCCCAGCTTCTTCGATGATCTTTTTACCAATGAAATGCTCGCCTTTATCCAGCGCGGCAACGGTGCCAGAACCAGCTGGACGCTGGTCGGCCTTCTCGGCTAGTTCGGCGAAAAGAGTCTCAAAGTTCTTCACGTCTACCTATTGTTCCACAGGTAGATAGAGAATGTAGGGGAACTCTGAATTTCTATTGCCGCGCCGAAATCTTAGCGAACCACTCATAGACGTCAGTGGCCTTAGCTCCCGCGAGGTGCCGCGAATCGCGGAGGCGAGAAATTTCGGTGACCTCGGTCGGTACCTGAACCTGATCGTCTTCGGGCAAACCGATAACCGCACAGCCGGCATCAACTGCGGCGCGCATGCCGGTTGCGGAATCTTCAAAAACTAAGCACTCTGCGGAATCTGCGCCAATGCGACGGGCGGCCTCGCGGTACATATCCGGCGCTGGTTTGCCGGCAGGAACCTCATCCCCGCAGATAGTATCGACGAAATAGTGCCGCCCCAACGCATTGATAGCAGCGTCAGCGACATTGCGCTCGGTATTGGTAGTGACCATCATGGGCACCCCATCCGCTTTCAGTTCCTGAAGCAGTGGATGGATTCCCGGAAAGATTTCCAGCTCGCGAGCAAAAAGGCCCTTGACATAGTCAAACATCTGGGCGCGGTAACGCTCGCTGTCGCCGGGCTGCAGCGTCACCCCCGCATTATCCGCGCAGATTGCCAAGGTGGTATCAAAGGTCGCGCCCACAGTAGCTAGGCGCTGGGTGGGAGTGAGCCGTTTGCCCAGCAGCTCTGAAAGGTAAAACGTTGCCTCCGCCCAAAGGGGCTCCGAATTAGTGAGGGTGCCATCCATATCCCAGAAGATGGCGGCGGGCTTAGTCAGGCCGGAAGCGGCGGTGGAGTGCGGCACGAGAATAAAGCTAGCTTTCTCTATCAGGTAGGAAATAGTTTCGCCGTTCACGCTGTGGGCACACGGCGGCAAAAGCCAGCCGCGCAGTTAGCGCGAGCTGGCGCTTACTAAGGCGGAAGGGTCAGAACTAAAAATCCAGTTCCGGAATCTGCGACAGGGCTTCATCGTCTGCTCCGGTGGCCGCGCTGGCGTTATAGATAAGCTCAGAGAGCTCTTCCTTTTCCTCTGGCTCGAGAACGGCATCGTGTTGAGCGCGATTAAAATCTGCCAACTTGCGAACGGTCTTGGACAAGACAGTGACCAACTGTGGTCCGTCAGGATCGTCCGGAAGAGCATCCAGCCCATCGAGCATCTGCTCAAGGTGGCCGCGCAGCTCTGGGAGGACGTTGGCGTCAAACGGTGCCTCCCAGAACTCCTTTTCCTCTTCCTTGAGGTAATCGCCGGTGGCGAAGGACTTCAGGTCACTAATGAACTCATCTACGGTGGGCTGGAAATCGGCGCGAATGCTCATGCTGTAGATACTGCCCTATCTTGCCTAAGCCCGCACGCCGAGGAGCGAATTTAGTGCGGTGCGAACCAAATCGGCCGCCCCGTCCTCGTCCGTGCCACGGTCGGCCTCTGCCCACTCATCCATGGCAGCGAGCGCGGCCGGGGTATCAAGGTCGTTCGCGATTGCGGCACGCAGCTTGGCGACGACCTCTTCGGCCCCTGCCATACTGCCCGGCTGCGCCAGGGCCTCCCGCCATGCGGCGAGGCGGCGTTTAGCGCCGTCGAGCACCTCGTCGGACCAGTCGCGCTCGTCGCGGTAATGGCCCGCGAAGACACCCAAACGGATAGCGGAGGGATCTTCACCCGCTTCTACGAGCTTGTGAACGAAGACGAGGTTGCCCAAGGACTTAGACATCTTGACCCCGTCGAGACCGATCATGCCGGTATGCACGTAGAACTGTGCCATGCGATCAACGTTGAGGGCGGCCTCGGCGTGGGCAGCGGAAAACTCATGATGTGGGAACTTCAGGTCGGTGCCGCCACCCTGAATATCAAAGGAAGAACCCAAGCGGTTGGTAGCGATGGCGGAACACTCAATATGCCAACCCGGACGGCCAGGCCCAAAGGGCGACTCCCAGGCTGGTTCGCCCTCGCGGTGGGCACGCCAGATAAGCGCGTCGAGCGGATTCTTCTTCCCTGGGCGGTCGGGATCGCCGCCGCGCTCAGCAAAGAAGGTGCGCATCTCTTCGGCAGAGTAATTGGACTCATACCCAAAACGCTCGGTGGCCTCGATGGAGGCGTAGATATCTGGGTGCTCGGGGTCGTCTACGACGTAGGCCGCTCCGACGTCGAGAAGCTTCTGCACCATTTCCACGATTTCATCGACGGCCTCCATGGCACCGATGTAGTCCTGCGGCGGGAAAACGGAGAGCAGCTCCATATCGGAACGGAAGAGGTCAATTTGAGAAGTGCCGAGCTCACGCCAATCTACACCGTCGCGTTCGGCACGTTCGAATAGCGGATCATCGACGTCGGTGATGTTTTGGACGAAGTGAACTTTCTTCCCGGCATCCAGGAACGCCCGGTAGATAAGGTCAAAGGTCAGGTAGGTGGCGGCATGGCCCAAATGGGTGGAGTCATAGGGCGTGATGCCGCACACGTACATGGTGGCGGTATCCCCTGCGACCTCTACGGGAGCGATGTTTTGGTTCGCAGAATCGTACAAGCGCAGCTGTGCCGCATCACCCGGCACAGGGCGGAAGGAAGGTAGTGGCCAAGAATGCATAGCCACCATACTAACGCGGTGCGCCTTAGAGCGGCTGCAGGACTCCCAGTGCCAGGAGGATCATGACGAGCACGCCGACCGGGATGCGGTAAGCGGCAAACCACGAAAAGGAGTGGTTGCCCACAAACTTTAGTAGCCACGCAATCGAGGCATAACCCAAGGCAAAGGCAATGCCCGTACCGACCAAGAGCTGGAGACCGGAGGCGGACTGGCCGGATTCGGGAGAAAAGGCGTCGGGAAGCGAGAAAAGGCCCGAAGCCAACACTGCCGGAATGGCCAGCAAGAAGCTAAAGCGCGTGGCTACCTCGCGGTCCAGGCCCAGGAACAGACCACCGGAAATGGTGCCGCCGGAGCGGGAAACACCCGGAATGAGCGCCAAGCATTGGCACAGGCCCATAACAATGGCGTCTTTCATGGTCAACTGGTCAAAGCTGCGTTCCTTCTTACCCATTTTTTCTGCAGCGATGAAGACCAAGGAGAAGAGAATGAGCATTGCGGCGGTAATCCACAGGTTGCGCAGGGCGCCACGAATCGCATCCTCGAATGCGAGGCCGACAATTCCGATGGGAATGGAACCCACGATGACCATCCACCCCATGCGCCAGTCCTGGCCGCGAGAGGACTTATCAGCCCAGCCGCGGAACCAGCCGGAGAGAATTTGCCAAATCATTGGGGCAAAATAGACCAGCACAGCCAGCTCCGTACCTAGCTGGATAACTGCGGTGAAGGACGCGCCGGCGTCGTTGCCCCAAAAAAGTTCGGAAACAATGCGCAGGTGACCGGAGGAACTTACCGGAAGAAACTCGGTTAGCCCCTGCACGATGGACAAAACAATGACCTGCGCCCAAGAAACAGCGTCAGTTGCGGTATTAGAAATCACCCGCTTCACACTACAGCCGCGCTGGGCTTCGAGTTTTTACAACGCGCGCTGTTAGGATTAGTAGCCGTGAAATCTCAATCTGGCTCCGCACTTATCCTTTCTAGTTTGCTGGCGCTTAGCGCCACCGCGTTGGCCGCCTGCCAGCCCGAAGTGGGCGTGGGCGCCGATCCAGAGACCGCGGTCAAGGGCAATGCCACCCCAGCGGCCTCCCCGGCTAAGGCGGATCCGGAAGGCACTGTGGTGGACCTTAAGGCAGACATCACTGACCTTGCCGCCTTTGATGACTCGCTGGCGGTGCGCACCAAGGACGAGCTTCTCATCGGTAGCCAGAAGGATTTTGAGGGGAAGAAGGCTACCTCGCTAGACATTTCTGCGGAGTGTGGTGACCTCAGCTCATCTGCCTCGGGCTTCGTCCTCGCCTGCCCGGACAAGGTTCTCCTCATCGATCCTGCATCCCCGGATTCTCCCCAGGAGGTCCACATGGAGGAGGACTCCCCCGTTACCGCCGCCACCCAGCTATCCAGCGGCGAGATCTTTGCCACCTCGGCCGCTTCCACCACGGTAGGCATTTATAAGGACGGCAAGCGCGACGGAGATATCGAGGTGGAAGCTGGCTCGGACCAGCTATTGGCCGTGCCCAATTCCTCGGGCGATGACGGAGTGGTACGCATCCACCGAGAGGATTCCACCATCCAAAACGTGGACTGGACGAATGATCGCGCGGGCGGCCGACTGCGCGTTGGCCAGGGAGTCGGCAGCATCGCGGTGGGCGATAAAGGCGTGGTCCTCGCCTCCGATACCGAGGGCGGCCGCTTGGCCGTCTACACCTCTGATGACGTTGTCCGCCTGCACCAATACGGCAACGTAGAGGGCACCCCTTGGGGCGTAGCCTGGGACGAAAAGCGCAATCTTGCGTGGGTGAGCGCCACCGATACCAATAAGGCTCATGCCTATGAGATAGACAAAGGCGTCCCAGAGCTGCGCGGAGATCTCTCCACTGTGCCGGATGCGCAGAATATTGCCGTGCTTGGCGACGGCACCTTTGTCGCCGCCTCCGCCACCGGCCACGGGCTGCAGTTCGTGGACACCCCGCACCTGAAGAAGGAGTCCTAACACCATGACCAGCACTATTGACCAACTGCGCGCGCAGGCCTACCAGCTTGCTCTGCGGGGCATGTTTAAGCTGAGCCCAGAGCGCATCCACGAGATTATTAACACTGCGCTCAGCGGGCTGCAGGCGGCCGGGCCAGCTAACCGAGCCCTGGCAAAGATCCTGCCTGTCAATGATCCAGTGCTGCGCCAAGAGGTCTTCGGAGTAGAATTCCCCCGCCCGTTGGGACTTGCCGCCGGGTTTGATAAGAACGCCGCAGCTGCTGATACGTGGACTCCCATTGGTTTCGGTTTTGCAGAGTTGGGCACCGTCACCGCCCAAGCACAGCCTGGCAATCCTGCTCCGCGGCTTTTCCGCCTGAAGGCCGATAAGGCCATCTTGAATCGGATGGGCTTTAACAATAAAGGTGCAGCGGCCGCCGCAGAAAACCTGCGCAAGCGTCGCTACAGCGATGTCATTGGCATCAATATTGGCAAAACCAAAGTCACCCCTGCCGAGCATGCAGTAGAAGATTACCGCCGCTCCGCGTCGGTATTGGGCGACTTGGCAGATTTCCTGGTAGTCAACGTTTCTTCGCCGAATACCCCGGGCCTGCGCGACCTGCAAGCAGTGGAATCGCTGCGCCCCATTCTCTCCGCCGTGCAAGAATGCACCGCGGTTCCGGTGCTGGTGAAAATTGCCCCGGATCTTTCTGATGCTGACGTTGACGCCGTGGCAGACCTAGCCCTCGAGCTCGGCCTCGACGGAATCGTAGCGACGAATACCACCATTTCCCGCGAGGGGCTCAAGACTCCAGCCGCCGAGGTAAAGGAGATGGGCGCCGGTGGCGTATCCGGCCCTCCGGTAGCCGAGCGCTCCCTAGAGGTACTGCGCCGCCTTAATGAGCGAGTCGGCGGCCAGCTCACTCTCATCTCCGTGGGCGGCATCTCCACGCCAGAACAGGCATGGGAGCGCATCACTTCCGGCGCTTCCCTACTGCAGGGCTACACCGGTCTCATCTACGGTGGTCCGGACTGGATCCGCCATATCCACCGCGGCATTGCCGCTCAAATCCGCGCCCACGGTTTGAGCAATATTTCCCAGGCGGTTGGCTCTGGTCTTCCTTGGAAGCCCTTAGATTAGTCCAGGCCAAGGTTGCTCAACACAAGGTCCGCCTACTTCTCCTGCTGCACGCAGAGGAAGTAGGCGGACCCTTAATCTTTGCGGTGCAGACTAGGTCTGCGACATGGCGCTGCGCTTGAGAATCAGTGCGCACAACACCGCGAAGCCGGCGTAGAACACGACCCAAAACTGTGGTTGCGTGAATAGGATATCGCCGGGCACAAAGCGGCTTGCTGCAATGATCACAATAGCGATGACCAATGCTGCAACCTGCGCGCGGCTTCCCGCCTGACTTTTGCTCATGGTGCTAAAGGCCCCGACGATGATCGCGGCGACAATAATCGCCGCTTTGGAATACGTCCATTCGAAATCGGCACCCCATCCATCCGTGAAGACGGAGATTAACGCAAAGAGGACCAACACGAATGCGACCACCATGAAGGCGCCGCCCACCCGCAGCGCCGTCGGCGGGCTAGGGTGCGATGAAGTAGAACCACTAGCCATTACTTCGCCTCGTACCAGCCCCACAAAATGGCGCGACCAAGAGCATGGAAATGCAGGTTGAACCCAAGCACGGTCGGCGAAGCATCTGGGTCGATGTCGAGCTTTTCTACGTCGACTGCATGGACGGCATAGAGGTAACGATGCGGGGCGTGTCCGGCAGGCGGGTTCGCACCGAAGTAGGTGCGCTCGCCCGAATCGTTGCGCAAGCTGATGACGCCGTCAATACCCAAGTCCTCGGCAGCACCGGCATTGGTAGGCAGCTCGCTTACCTCGACGGGGATATTGAACGCCGCCCAGTGCCAGAAACCAGAAGCCGTTGGCGCATCGGGGTCGAAACAGGTCACGGCCAGGGACTTGGTGCCTTCCGGCAGTCCAGACCAGGCAAGCTGAGGCGATACGCTCTCTGGGGCGCGGAGCTTTTCCTGCAGCTCGTCTCCTTCCACCACATCAGTGGACGAGAGAACGAAGGAAGGGACATCGCGCAGCGGTGCGTAAGGATCTGGACCAGGAAACCGGGAATCATCTGCGTAAGAAGTCATAGACCCATTTGTACCCCACCTCACAAGGCGATGTCGATGTGGTGTAACCGCCGCGGCCTGCATAAATTCTGCTGCACACGTGGAAAGCCCCTACCCAGACTTACAACCATGTATTTCCACACGCCGTTAATATTTGCTTTTTCACGCCACACGCAGGCGATTTGTAAAGCAAGCCTCGAGCAGGATACAGTATCGGAGTGCCCAGCCGAGAGGCTGACAAACACCCTGCCCGGGTGGCGGAATGGCAGACGCGCTAGCTTGAGGTGCTAGTGTCCTATTAACGGACGTGGGGGTTCAAGTCCCCCCTCGGGCACAACGGACCGGCGGTTACCACTAAGGTAGCCGCCGGATTTTTCTATTCAGTACTCCCTCAAGGACTACGATCTCCCCCATGACCACATTTTTGAGTTGGGCGCGCAGCTTCGGCCAGTTCCTCATGTCGCTCGCCCAGTCCGCCTGGCGATCAATTCTCCAGTGGTCGATGCGTCGTTGGGTAGCCGTCCTCGCCACCATCGCCACCGGCGCGATACTCTTTTACTTCTTTGATCTGCCGAACGTGTCCCAGCTTCGCGTCGCCTCCACCCGCTATGGTGCGTGGTTTCCTCTCCTTTTTATCCTAGGTTATGTCATATTTACGCAGCTTCCATTTCCTCGGACGTTGTGGACGGTAGCCGCAGGAATACTTTTTGGCCCATGGAAGGGCCTCGCCCTCTCCTTGTGCGCCTTGACGGTGTCAGCGGGCCTCTCGCTCCTCATCGTCCGCACGCTCCTTGGAGACTGGATCCGGCCGCACCTAACCCACCCAGCAGTGTTTAAAATCAATGCCCACTTAGAGCGGCGCGGCTGGCTGGCCATCGCTTCGCTGCGGATGGTGGCCGGCGTCCCCTTCAGCCTCCTGAATTATGTTGCCGCACTAACACCCGTGAAGCTTAGCCACTTCACCGTGGCCACTCTCCTCGGTTCCGTCCCAACTACTGCCCTCGGCGTCTTCTTCGGCGATGCCCTCACCGGCCACACCTCGCCCAGCATCATTGTTGCCATGGTGGCTTTTGCCGCCGTCGGTATGGGCGGGCTGTATATGGATTCACGTCTACCCACTCGCCCATAAGTCAAGTACGAGCGGTAGACTAATTCGCAATTGGTTCCTTAAGGAGGATTTTCTGTGCTTGCTGTCCACGCTCGCTACCGGGGCCGCTCCGTGCGTCGCGCAGAGTTGGTCCAACGCTCCGCAACGGCTCTATCCACCCTCAATGGTGTGGGCGAGTTCCACGTGCTCGGCGTGGAAGATATTTGCGCCGTAGTTGATTCAGCAACTGCCGTGTGCGACGTGGTCATGGCTTTGCTTGCCGACGGCGACTGGGCCATCGGCATCGGCATTAGTCCCGGAAACCAAGAAGATGAGGAAGGCGCGCGCCAGGTAGCAACCGCCGCATTGCGGAAGTCCGCCCGCATGGGGCAGGTCTACGCCAAACTCAATAAGCGCGGCCGCGCCTCAGAGGCGAGCGATATTGCGGCCACCTTTGCTCTGCTTGGATACGTTCTGCACAAACGCACCATCGAAGGGCGTGAAGCAACCTCACTCGTCCGTGCGGGGCTCAACCAGAATGAGGCCGCCGAAGAGCTAGGAATTTCCAAGCAAGCCATGTCGCAACGCCTCCAAGCGGCCGGCTGGAGCGCGGAAATGGCGGGGTGGCAGTTGGCCGTCAACCTCATTGAACGCGCCAACCTTGCCCACCCCTAGAGCAAATCAGATTTGCTCAACTCAGGTGTAGTAACGAAGTCCACGAGGCGCTCCACGGCACCGATCAGGCTGGAGTCTAGGTCGCGGAAGGAATGTACGGCGTTATAGACATGACGCCACCCATCCTTCGGGTCGCTCCACCCCACGCGGCGGCAAATACCGGTTTTCCAATCCTCGCCGTAAGGCACATCGGGCCATTCACGCAGGCCGACGCGCTGCGGCTTTACCGCCGCCCAGATATCGATGAAGGGGTGTCCAGTTACCAGGACATGCTCTCCCACGGTTTCCGTTAATCGGGTTTCTTTGGAGCCTTGAACCAAGTGATCCGCCAATACTCCGACCCTGCGGCCTGGCCCTGGCTGAAACTCTGCGAGGCGCGCCTCCAAGTTGTCCAAACCCTCGAGGTATTCGACTACCACGCCTTCCACACGCAGGTCGTGGCCCCACACTTTTTCTACGATGGCAGCATCATGCACGCCTTCTACCCAAATGCGCGACGGCGCGGCGACTTTAGCCTCCACATTCTCTACGCGGCGGGAGCCGGAGTTGGACTTACGAGGAGCCTGCTTTTCGACGTACCGGGTAAGCGTCACAGGTTTTCCTTCCACCAGGAACCCGCCTTTAACCAGGTTAAAGACCCGTTCTACGCCGTGGCGATCCTCAAGGCGTACCACCTCACCGAAAACGGTTTTATCCACGCCCATAACAGCGCCCACAAAGTCGTCGCCGCGCACTTCCACTACCATTCCGGGCTCGGCTGGCACTTCTGGGTACTGGCGCGGCTTCGACCGCGAGTGGCCAGCAAAAATATCTCCGCCATAAGGATCAAAACTCATGGCCCGTTAGTCTATCTACTAGACTGGCTCGCCATGGATATGCGCGCCGAAGTATGGTCACCTTTACAAAACACTGCCGTATGGCTTGGCTCGTGGCTGTGGGGACATGAAACCACCGATGACCTACTGGACGCGCTTACTGAACTAGGCGGACGTCCAGAATGCTGGGACGAATCCCCCTTCGTCGATCTATTAGCCATGCTGCGCGCGGAGACCACCGAGCTCACCGCTCATCGCGGTGTACGTGCAGAGCCTATTGTGCGTCTCGCACTGTCCGGGCCAGGCGAGCCGCCCGCATTGCCTGCAGGATCGAAGTCCTATCGCGCGGCCGCACAAAGTTCTGCCGGAGCAATCATAGTTCGTAGCAATGATCCCTTGCGTAACTTAGTCCTCGTACCCCACATTCGCCACAGCCATACTGCGTGGCAAGTGGTCGTCGAAAAGCAGCAGCTCCCCGCGCCCGCCTGGCTAAGCCCCGGCGAAGCCGACGCACTCCTCTCTCAAGCAACCAATGAGTCCGCCGATCTCATCGCCGCAACTGGGTATAGCACCGAGGCCTTGCCCAGCCCACGCCTCACCGTGGGGACATTGAGCGACTTCTATGACACACCTGGTCTTCCCCACTCAACGCCAGCTCGAGCAGCCAAGCTTTTTGCCCGGGCCGACCGAGTAGCCGCGATCATCGAAACCGTCACTGACCGCATCAATGACCACAGCCTTGATCCACAATTGCTTCGCTTGTGGCGCCACATCCGCCAGGCGCGCATGACGGGCGTGTCTTATGCGCTTGGAGAATTTGCCCGTTAGCGGGACCAGATATCGCAGCACCCCGCTGCACACGGCGCACCATTGACTGTGCACCCTTGCACCGTCACGCTCCCGCTGGTCTCCCACTCGCGGCCCTGCTCTAGTTCGTCGATGAGATCAACGACCATCTCCGCAAACCTTGGAGTCGGACCCGCTGTCCGGGTGCGCAGAACTTTGACACCCATCTCGTCTGCCGCCTTCTGCAGCTCGGAATCGAGATCCCAGATGACCTCCATATGGTCTGAGATGAAGCCAATCGGACACACCACTACCGTGTCCACGCCTTCGTTGTTATGGATGTTGGTGGTGTGGTCAACAATGTCTGGCTCGAGCCACGGAGTGCGTGGATTGCCCGAACGTGACTGCCATACAAGGTCATAGTCAGAAATACCGGCTTGTGCGGCCACCAACCGCGATGCCTCAGCCACCTGGCGGGAGTAAAGGTTTTTATCGCCTTCCGCGCCGCCCACGTTATCGTGCGCGACGGGAACCGAATGGGCGGTAAATAGCAAGCGAGTGGTTTCCTTCACGTCCTCCGGAACCTGTCCCCAGACCTCTGTGACAGCGGCTGCCATTTCGGCCACGAACTTCGGATGATCGAAGAATTGGCGAATCTTAGTAAATTCAATGTCCGGCAAACCCTGCTCCGCCAGATGCTCGCGCATCTGCTGAATGTCCTCATCATATTGCCGGCATGCGGAGTACCCACCCCATGCAGAAGTAGCGAAGACAGCTACCTTTCGCACTCCGTCCTGAGACATCTTCTCCGCAGTCTCGCTGGCAAAGGGATGCCAATTTCGATTGCCAAAATGGACCGGTAGATTATGTCCGCGTTTTTTCAGCTCCCCTTCGACATGATCGATGATTTCGCGGTTAAGTGCATTGAGCGGACTTACCCCTCCGAAGTGGTAATAATGCTCGCCCACCACTTCTAGCCGCTCGCGAGGGATACCTCGACCTCGAGTTACGTTCTCCAAAAAAGGAACGACCTCCTCGTTTCCTTCCGGGCCACCGAAAGAAAGAACGAGGAGGGCGTCGAAGTTTTGGGCATTCTGTTGTGCGTCAGTCATGCCCTAAACCATACCAACCAAAAGTTGGAGATTAGAGAAGGCGCACGACATCCGGAGTAGCGCCACCCCAGCGTACTGGGACTACTGAAACAGTCTGACCAGACTGTGGCGCTTCAATCATTTGGCCGTCGCCTAGGTAGATAGCTACGTGCTGGCTTCCACCAGCTCCGTAGAAGATAAGGTCACCGCGCTGTGCATTCGCGCGCGGAACCTTCTTGCCCTGCTGGTACTGTGCACCAGTGTAGTGAGGAAGGTCCAGGCCGGCTGCCGCGTAGGCGTACTTGACTAGGCCCGAGCAATCGAAGCCAGACTGACCGAAGTCCCCGAAGGAATCAGCCACGCCACCATCGCGAAGCCCACCAGTAGGACCATTGTTATCGCCGCCACCCCACACATAAGGGACGCCGACCTGAGACTCAGCGCGAGAAATTACGGCCTCGATCTGAGCGTCTCGGCCCGCGTCTGCACCGGTGGTGCTTTCCTCCACTTCGGACACCTCGTCCACTACGGGGGCGTCAACGCTGGCGGCAGGTGCGGTATTCGGGCTCCCCAAACCTAGCAAGTCAGACGAGCCCTGCATGAGGGTGCGCACATCGTCCTCATCAACGGCTGCAGCGATATCATTCGCAAGTCCGAGCGCATCATTCACAGAGGATCCAGTGCCGAAATCGACGTTCTGGAACGTCGGCGTTGCACCCTTATTGAGGGCGTTTCCAAAGTCCGCTTCTGGAGTAGTCTTATCCTGCTCAGCAACGGATGAATCCTCCGGGTTCCCTGCAACGTCCATGCCGCCCGTAACCTCAGGCGTTCCACCCTCTACCACCTCATCGGTAAAGGTCTGCGACTTGTCTCCCGGCGTCAAGTCTTGAGGATTGACGGAAAATGTATCGGTAGAATTCCCAGAATCAAGATTGGTTACTTGATTTGGGGCTGCCGGAAGAGAATCTTGCTGCGAGAACTGTACCCCGCTTGCCCCCTCCGCCTGGGACGTAGCCTGCTGCTGGCGGGCAAAAGTGGCTTCCGCAAACCTTTGGGTAGCGTTTAGCCGCGCTTCATTCTGGGCCAGCTCTCGGCGCTCCTGCGCAACACGATTCTCGGCTTCTCGCTTTTCCTCGCCCGCCTGGCGCAGCTCATCTTCCAAGCTGGCAACATACTCTTCGTTAGTACCCGGCTCGACGTTCACTTGTTCCAATTGGGTTCGAATCTGAGCAATACGGTCTTCCGCTCCGGAAACATCTGCTTCCGCGCGACCTAGCTCTGCCCGGGACTCCTCTACAGCACCCTGCAGTGAATCCGCGTTGGTAACTGCACGGTCAATTGCTACGTGGTCTGACTCTTGGTCCTGGACCGTACCTGGGTTTGGCGTCGATACTTCATCGGCGCTTGCTGGGGCTACGGTGGAAAGTGTTGAAATGGCTGCAGTACCTGCTACTGCAGCAATGAAAGCGCGAACATGTCGAATGCGCGGAAGGCGGATGGTGGCCACTGAAATACTCCTAGTCTGGGCCCACTCTGCTCCTTTAGTGAGAGTCCACGAAGACATCCGGGCATAGGAATGCCCGGGCTCCCCGCCTGCATATTTCGCACAAACACAGGCGTTATCGCATGCCTTATTGAGCAGCCTAGAGAATCGCCTCGAGTAGATATCAATAGATACGCGAAGCGAACCCCTGGTGCCCGCAGACACTAGAGCGGTAATTGTTGATGGACTGCCTACATTGGCTGAGACTTCACTCCGGGTGTGCTCTTTCGGTGGACCCTCAGCAGACTTAGGGCTTTCATGTTGGAACTAGAGAGAGTTAAGGACGATTGCTGCGCCGTTACTGGACGACTCAAACCGCTACTGTTTCCCCAACAACAGCGATATACAGACAACTTGCACTCTGGCAAGAGAGCCTAAAGGTCTACTTGCGTGAGTCCGACAAGTCGGCCACAAATGGTCTACAACTATTCTCTGTTCAAACAAATTCCCACGACTGCGAAATCCACTTCCATTCTTGCGCTGCGCGCGACATACGCTCCAGGATGCGTCTAACAACCCGCGATTCCGTATGCCCCGATCACGTCTTCGTTGCACTGAGCACCGTGAGAACTGCTCTACGGGTTCTGGCAGACCTCGCCGCGGCGCCGGACCGGAATCCAAAAGGTCTAGCCTTTTAGTACTACCGAGCCGTCGAGGGCAAGCAGCCACAAACCATGAACAGGCCGCACGAGGCTGACCCTTGTGGAGTGATTCGGCGTTCCCAAACCCTATCCCTATGGACCTCTTCGTGCGCACCTTCTGTGCCAACAGGCTTTCAGCCTTAGCCATATAAAGGTTCGCACCAAAATTTCCACACGGTGGAGTTCTAATGAACGCGTCTCACCTCATAAACGGAAGGTGGGTTGATGTGTAATTTTTTCGAACATTGCAATCGCTCAAGTTCTTTGCCTGCGTCCCCAATCACTTTCGATTGGTCCCAGTTCATTGACTTCCAAGAACGGCCACTCGACGTTCTAACCTTCGCTCGAGGCGTGCTTCCCCACATACCCGTGCGAGTTCTCTCGTGACAGTCAAGGCTAAGCCCATGAACCCAGGAAGCAAGAAATGTCTCCTGAGTCGACAACCGAACCTTACGTCACGACACGCCCGTTTCGCACAATTTTCCCGCAATTCACGTGAGTCAAGTTAATTCACATGACTCAACATATGCACCTAACCTGCAATGATTTTGTTACCATCCCGTTATTGTGACTTTAATCACTAGCCAACCAGAATTCCATACGCTCTACCGGCCCCCAGCTCGACCACAACTAGGACAACAGAGCCACTCCCCCACCGGATGTCAACCCCTAAGAATTTACTTTGACCACTCCCCCGCCCTATTCACGGTCCCCAATTAGGTACCAGGTTCAAGCTAAGCCCAGACCGAACTTCTGTCTCCCCGATCAACAACCGGCCTTCTCGACATACCGTGAGTGAACGAAACTGCGCCATTCACATTCACCCGGAGTTCTTCGGCACCCACCCTCGGGCCAGTTGCTCGAATTTTTCGTACATCGAAGGCCCGCAAAAATTTCACCCTGAAACGCGATACTTTTTCGAACAAACTTAATTTTAAAGGAGTATCTGTCGAGTTTTGGAAAGTGAAGTTCCGCAGTGCTCGCGCTACCCTATTTGCCCGACCGACCCAATCGGGAATTACATAGAGTCTTTTCAACCTCTAGACCCCGCGCCGGCTGGCCGCCAGAAAAGAGCTGACCAAAACAATTATGGCGATTACGGCAACCGCCCCCACTACTGCGCCCACAGGGAGACTGATTTGGTCTAGCCCCTTGTAATACTCAGACAGAAGGTCTACTTGGTTAACTCCAGGCGCGATCTGCGCCTGCACCGACTCAATGCCGGCGCGGCTATAAGTGTCGCTGACGGAAGAAACATGGCGGGGGGTTTGAACGATGACAGTCTTTAAACCTGTCGCATCCTGGAGCTCTTGGGCAATGTCGCGGACATCAGGTGCCCGATCAGCCATCACATCAACCACGGCCACCCCGTCACCGTCTCGCAAACCTTGAGCTACCTCCGCGTTGAGCTGTGCATCTTGGCTGAGCGCTGGGGACGTATAGGCCACGCCGTCCTCTTTCAGCTGGCTTGCCAAATCAGCTACATCTACGCCCGCAGGAACCATGCGTATCTCTTCCTTATATATAGGGCTCCTAAACTTCTTCTCCCCAAAGATACGGACAGATCGCAGCAACCCATTTCCTCAACTCGCCGATTTTCCTGAAAAGGTGAAAACAGAACGCTTGTACTGTTACAATGGCAGCGACCGAAGGTTTTAGCCTCTACAATATCTAGGTGAACCATCGCGTTCTTTGTCGCCTTCAACACAGCGGGCCCCA
Organism: Corynebacterium sp. MSK195; assembly: GCF_030228885.1. Lineage (NCBI taxonomy): Bacteria > Bacillati > Actinomycetota > Actinomycetes > Mycobacteriales > Corynebacteriaceae > Corynebacterium > Corynebacterium sp. MSK195. The sequence goes on from NZ_JASPGT010000004.1 coordinate 145,392, forward strand.
TGGTCGCGTCGAGTCACACTCGTGACCGTTGACGCTGAGCACTGCCCCGCTGTGACGACAGGCGGCGAGTACCAAACAGAACACACTGTTTATTAACAAGGAATGGAGCTCCCTGTGACTGAAAGCTTGAACTCCTTCGAGGCCAAGAAGACCCTTGACGTCAACGGCAAGTCTTATGACTACTTTGACATCAACACCGTCTCCGGCTTGGAGAAGTTGCCTTACTCCCTCAAGGTGCTGGCAGAAAACCTGCTGCGTAACGAGGACGGCAAGAACGTAACCAAGGATCACATTAACGCCTTGGCAAACTGGGATCCGGAAGCAGAACCGGACACCGAAATCCAGTTCACCCCGGCACGCGTCCTCATGCAGGACTTTACCGGTGTTCCTTGCGTTGTTGACCTCGCCACCATGCGTGAGGCCGTCTCCGCACTGGGTGGCACCCCGGATCAGGTTAACCCTCTCAACCCGGCCGAAATGGTCATTGACCACTCCGTCATCGTTGAGGCTTTCGGCTCTACCGATGCGCTGGAAAAGAACGTTGAAATCGAGTACCAGCGCAACGAAGAGCGCTACCAGTTCCTTCGCTGGGGTGCTGAGAACTTCTCCAACTTCCGCGTAGTTCCTCCGGGAACCGGCATTGTCCACCAGGTAAATATCGAGTACCTGTCTCGCGTTGTATTCGACAACGAGGGCCTTGCTTACCCGGATACCTGTATCGGTACCGACTCCCACACCACCATGGAAAACGGCCTGGGCATTCTGGGCTGGGGCGTCGGCGGCATCGAAGCAGAGGCTGCCATGCTCGGCCAGCCGGTGTCCATGCTTATCCCGAAGGTTGTCGGCTTCAAGCTGACCGGTGAGATTCCTACCGGCGTTACTGCAACCGACGTCGTTCTTACCATCACCGAGATGCTGCGCGAGCACGGCGTTGTTCAGAAGTTCGTTGAGTTCTATGGCAACGGTGTTAAGTCTGTCCCGCTGGCAAACCGCGCCACCATCGGCAACATGTCCCCTGAGTTCGGTTCCACCGCTGCGATCTTCCCGATTGACGAGGAGACCACCAAGTACCTCGAGCTCACCGGCCGCCCGCAGGAGCAGATCGACCGCGTCGAGGCCTACGCCAAGGCGCAGGGAATGTGGCTGGAGGAGGACGCTCCAGAGGCGAAGTACTCCGAGTACCTCGAGCTGGACCTGTCCACCGTTGTTCCTTCCATTGCCGGCCCGAAGCGCCCGCAGGACCGCATCCTGCTGACCGAGGCCAAGGAGCAGTTCCGCAAGGATCTGGCTAACTACACCACCGACGAGGTTTGCGTTGACGAATCCTCTGTCGAGGCAAAGCGCATGTCCGCAGAAGGCGGCGCCCCAGCTATGGAGGACGTCACCGGCGGCTTGAACAAGGCTCGTGAGGGTCACGGCGAGTCCTCGGCTACTGGCGCGAAGGGCCGCCACTCCAACCCAATTACCGTGGAGTCCCAAAACGGTGGCGAGTTCACCTTGGACCACGGCATGGTTGCCATTGCCTCCATCACCTCCTGCACCAACACCTCTAACCCATCCGTCATGGTGGGCGCAGGCCTTATCGCCCGTAAGGCAGCAGAAAAGGGTCTGCAGTCCAAGCCATGGGTTAAGACCATCTGTGCTCCTGGCTCCCAGGTTGTTGATGGCTACTTCCAGCGTGCAGACCTGTGGAAGGACCTCGAAGCCATGGGCTTCTACCTCTCCGGCTTCGGCTGCACCACCTGCATTGGTAACTCCGGCCCACTGCCGGACGAGGTTTCTGCAGCCATCAACGAGAATGACCTCGCTGCCACCGCGGTACTTTCCGGTAACCGCAACTTCGAGGGCCGTATCTCCCCGGATGTCAAGATGAACTACTTGGCTTCTCCAATCATGGTCATCGCCTACGCCATTGCCGGCACCATGGACTTTGACTTTGACGCTCAGCCGCTGGGACAGGACAAGGAAGGCAACGATGTCTTCTTGAAGGACATTTGGCCATCCCCGCAGGAGATTGAGGACACCATCCAGTCCGCTATCTCCCGCGAGATGTACGAGGCTGACTACGCCGATGTCTTCAAGGGCGACGATGCTTGGCGCGCCCTGGACGTGCCGGAGGGCGAGACCTTCAAGTGGGATGAGGATTCCACCTACATCCGCAAGGCTCCTTACTTCGATGGCATGCCAACCGAGCCGAACCCGGTTGAAGACATCAAGGGCGCACGCGTGCTGGCAAAGCTGGGCGATTCCGTCACCACTGACCACATCTCCCCTGCTTCCGCTATTAAGCCGGGCACCCCGGCTGCGCAGTACCTCGATGAAAACGGCGTTGCCCGCCAGGACTACAATTCCCTGGGCTCCCGTCGCGGTAACCACGAGGTCATGATGCGCGGCACCTTCGCGAATATTCGCCTAGCTAACCAGCTGGTAGATGTCACCGGTGGCTACACCCGTGACTTCACCCAGGAAGGCGGCCCGCAGGCCTTCATCTTCGATGCTTGCCAGAACTATAAGGAAGCCGGCATCCCGCTCGTTGTCATTGCTGGCAAGGAGTACGGCACTGGTTCTTCCCGTGACTGGGCCGCTAAGGGCACCAATCTGCTTGGTGTGAAGGCTGTTATCACTGAGTCCTTCGAGCGTATCCACCGTTCCAACCTGATTGGCATGGGCGTTATCCCACTGCAGTTCCCGCAGGGCGAGTCCCACGAGTCCTTGGGCTTGGATGGTACGGAAACCTTCGACATCGAGGGTATCTCCGCCTTCAACGATGGCTCCATCCCGAAGACCGTCCACGTCACCGCTACCAAGGAGTCCGGCGAGGCCGTCGAATTTGATGCTGACGTTCGCATCGACACCCCGGGTGAGGCTGACTACTTCCGCCACGGCGGCATCTTGCAGTACGTCCTGCGTCAGATGGTCAAGAACTAAGCGTCTTCGCGCAGTCCTTTAGCCCACCCGAGGGGAGCTAAAGGACTAAGTTCTGTCGACAACGCGGGGTTGCACCGCCCTCCCCAGGAAGGGCAATGCGGCCCCGCGTTTCGTCACGTCGATTTTATTTCTTATTTAAAATTACTGGTTAAAGATTCTTTAGACATCCCCCATTAAGGAGAGTTCCCTACTATGCCCATCGTGAGCGAATCTGAACTTAGCCGCCGCCGGCACGACATTCTCGTAGGTGCCCGCCGCTGCTTTGCAGAGCACGGGTACGAGGGAGCGACTGTTCGGCTTTTGGAGCAAGCGACGGGTAAGTCACGTGGCGCAATTTTTCACCACTTCGGTGACAAAGAGTCGCTATTCCTTGCCTTGGCGCAAGAAGATGCCGCTCGGCAGGCCGAAGTCGTGGCTCAAAATGGCTTGGTAGAAGTCATGCGGGAAATGCTCCAGCATCCTGAGCGCCACGATTGGCTCGCCACTCGCTTGGAAATCACCTCCCTGCTACGCACTGACCCCTCGTTCGCCGCTCGGTGGAAAGAAAATCAATCGGTTCGTGATGAAGCCGTTCGCGCACGATTGGCATCTAATGCGGATAAGGGTCGCCTACGAGATGATGTAGGAATCGATACCTTAGCCATCTATCTTGAGGTATTCATGGACGGATTCATTAACCGGCTTGCCTTGGGCGATACCGCGGAGCTGGAAAAGGTTCTTGACTTAGTAGAGCAATCCATCCGCGGTGCTCAGGCGAGCCCACAGTAACCCCATACACCTACTTCTGCTCCCGGCTGCTTCTAAACTGATGTTGGAAATAGCCGGGAGCAGTGTTGTATGCGCCTAATGTTGCGGCACCGGCACTGTCTTTTCCGTTACTTGGGCATAGGTTCCTATTTCTGCCACAAACTTAGGATCGTGGCAGGTAACCACGAGGGAACTGCCGGACTGCAGTGCGTAGTGGATGAGTTGGTGCATGAGCCAGCGGTCGGCAGCTGAAAGCAGGGTGTCTGGTTCGTCGAGCAGAACCACCGGTCGCTGCTGCCCGATCACGTGGGCAATCTGCGCAAGCCTCAGACGAGACGATGATAAATCGAGAGGATGATCTGCAGGATTAAGTCCCAACAGGTTGCGCAAGGTGTCATTGGGGACGAACTCCTCCACCGTTGGAAACACCGCCTGATCAAACGGCGATTGCAGGGCAAGAGCGGGTGGATTCGGGACTAATCCGGCGCCATCGAGCCCAGCAGCAGCGCGCAGGAGCGTGGTCTTGCCACTGCCATTATCGCCTCGCAGCCACGTAACCGCAGATTCCGTGATGGGGATTTCTACCGGTCCGACGCTGAAGGACGTGCCGGTGGGCTGAGAAAAGTGCCACCATTTCCTCTTCGCTGCACCCCTGCGTGCCGTTAGCGGACCGATACTCCCTGTCCGGGGGCTAGCAGAAACCCGCGGTAAGTCGAGGGCCGCTACGAGTGGCTCTGTTCCAATGATGTGCCCACCCAATTCTGGCCAGGAGGAACTAGAAACGGAAATCACGCAAGTCTCCGGCATTGCCTGCAAGAGCCGAACCACTTGCGTGCGCGAGTTTGCGTCTAGCCCGGCTGCAGGTTCGCACACAATCATGACCTTTGGCTCGCGAATGGCGACACTGGCAGCAGCAAGCCTGCGTGTTTGGCCACCGGATAGCTGTGTTGGATCATGTTCGCAGTAGTCAGACAGGCCCACAGCGCGAAGCATTCGCTCCCCGCGCCGCTGCATTTCAGGGGCAGGCACGCCGGCATTTTCGAGGCCTAAAACTACTTCTTCGATGCAGGTTTCCCGCAGGAAGCTAATCTGTGCTGAGGCATCCGTGCCGATAATGGCTTCGGTAGATAGCTGCTCGGCTAGGTGCACGGCAACGTCTTCGACGGCTGTGTCAGGTTCGACGAGTACTTGATAAATGGCCCCTGGGGTGGGCTTAATGCGGGCTAGATCCATGTTGCAATCACCACCGCAAAGCTAACTAGCGGAATGACTAGGCGTACGACGCGAGAGACCATGGAATCGGTAACAGGACGCAGGAGGGTGCGTTGACCCTCTTGGTCGAATCCGACGGCGGCTAAAGCCTGGCCACGTTGGGTTCCTTGGGTAAGGAGGCGAGCGATGACGGGAATAATGACGCGCGAGATGGTATTGCGCCAGGTCACGGTGATGCCGGCGAGCTGGTTGGCTTCACGGACGCAACGCCATGCGTGCGCACCTTGGGGCAGGGTTTGCAGGGAGGCTCCGACGATATACGCGACCTTGTGGCCAGCGCGCGAAACTTGCAGCCACTTGGCGATATCAGCAATGCGCAGCACTGCCATGGCCGCGATGAAGCAGGCCATAAGGGCGCAGAACCGCAGGCTGAGGGTGGCGGCGAGCACCAGGCCGTCGCTTGTTACCAGTGGCAGCACTGGGTCATCACCGTAGGGGGCGTGAATGACCAGCATGGAAAGGGCCGCTGGGGCGCTTAGCGCCATAGTTGTCAAAATCACGGAGGCGTTGCGGGTAGCGGCAGTACCGCAGGCTAGGGCGATGAGCACTACGCTTGCCGACGCCACCGGGGTATTCAGCGCCAAAGTAAGGACCCAGCCGCAGGCCGCGATGGTAACGATGGTGGCGGGATGAAGGCCTTGCATTAACGTGGCTGGAGGGATTCTCGGGTGCGCTGCGGCAGTGCCTTGACCGCTGCCCAGACAATGAGGAAGACCAGTGCCTTATCCAGGGGATCCGAAATAAAGGACTGCAGCGTAACCGAGGCGATGAGGGAATTGCCCAGCTCTCGGAAGAGCGAAACAACTGCGCCCGTGCCAAGACCTGCGGTACCGCCATAGACAAAGGCAGCCACTGGTGCGGCGAGCATGCCGGAAATGATGCCGATGATGGCGCCGCTGAGAATGACCCACCAGACCTTGGTAAAAGCGCCCTTCTTGATCACCAGTCCGGAGAGGAACCCCGTGGCGGCAGACACGGCGGCGAAGGGCAGAGCGGCAGGGTTCAACAGTCCCCATACGACGGAGGACAACGTACCAGTAGCCAATCCGGCGATGGGTCCCGCAAGCGCGGCTACCAGGATTGTCCCCACGGAGTCGATATACAGCGGAACGCCGATAGAACCGATGATTTCGCCAACAACAATATTGAGCACTAGAGCTACCGGGATGATGGCGATGGTTCGCGCCGGTAGCGCCGGAACGGTGCCGGTGAGAAGGAGCCCGGCGCCGACGAGATAGCCGGCGAGCGTAATGAGCGCCTCTGTCGAGCCGGCGACAGATTCCCAATCAGTAGGACGCAGAAGAACCAGATAAATCCAGGTCGCGGCGACGATGAGCGCACCCGCGATGACTATCGCCTTGCGGGCAGGGGTGAGAGAAAGCTGTGACACAGTAAAAGTCCAAATCCATATACCGAAAAATGGGCAAGATAAGCGACGACCGCGGGTGGTGCTGCTTTCCTATGTCACCTCGGAAAGCGAGCTCGCACGGCACGTGCGCCGCGGATAATAGTAGAGGTTCTGCGTGTTAAAAGCCACTAATGCGAAGTCAATAGCGTCAATCCCCGCGCGCATTCGTGGTGTGCGGCCTCTATGTCTGCGCTTGTTACCAGACGCGCATTGTGGGCGCGGTCCCAATGGTTGCGCAAATCCGCAACGCTCGTGCCACGCAGCAGTGGCGATTCCGTCTCGACGTCCACGGTGGTTTCTGTCGCTTCATAAGGGATGCGCCCCAGGGCAATCATGCAGGTCAAGAGGTCGTGGATTTGAGCTTGATATCCCTCCCCTTGTGCCTGGTGGAATTCAAAATAAAAACGCAGCACGTCCGGCAGGATTTGTGCCATGGGGTGCTCCCCCAACAATTCCATGACTTCTTCTAGGCGCTGCGGGGTGATGAGAAACTGTTCCGTTACTTCGAGGGAACACAGCGTGGTGAGAACGCGTGGGGCGGTTGAACGAAAATGTTGGGCGGCGGCGTGCGGATCCACCCAAAAGTTCCACTCGGCAGTTGGCGTGGTGTTTCCGCGGTAATTGACCGCGCCGCCCATGATGGTGATGGCGCCGAAGCGCGCGGCAGCTTCGCTATGGGTTGCTTCGAATGCAGCAAGGTTAGTGACCGGCCCGGAAACGATCAGCTGCAGATCGTCGTGGGTGGCTAATGCTTCTTCCCATACCTGCTGCCAATCGCGCTGTTGCAGCCTGGCGGTGGCAGCGGGGGCATGTGCGTAGCCCAGCCCCGTTGGGCCATGGGTCTCAGGGGTGGTGGTGAGATCTACCTTGAGGGGTTGGGGAAGGCCGGGGGCTACGGGGACGTCGGCAAGCGAGCACAGGTCCACAATCCAGCGGGCATTAGCCGCGGTCTGGTGAGCTTCGACGTTGCCTGCCGTGGTGGTAACCCCCACCAGCTCGATCTCACCGGCATAATGCAGACCCGCCAAGTACATAAGGGCGAGGCAATCATCGATGCCGGGATCGCAATCAATAAGTACAGCTGGTGGCGTAGCAGTCATAATGCCAGTCAGTCTAGCGACCTACTTGATGGAGCTCACTGGATTGTCGCCATCAACGAAGGCAAGCGGGGAATCCGGCAGGTTGTCGCGGCCAAGGGCCTCGACGATGACGTCTGCAACGAGCTCGCGGGAAGAAGTCAGAGACTCCTTCAGCATCTTATCCTCAATCTGCTCAATGCCTTTGGCTGGTTCCTCGGTCAGCATCGCTGGCTTGAGGATGAGGTGCGGGTAGCTTGCCTGTACAAGGCGGTTGTCTACTTCCTTCTTAGACTCCACGTAGGCATACCACTTCTCATCGGCAGGATCCGTGGTGGCTACCTGGGAGCCGACATAGGAGATCATCACATAGGCAGGCACATTCTTGCCCTCCTGCTGCAACTTATCCATCGCGTCGAGGGTAGCGAGGGCGCCGTCGCGGTCGACGGCCCAGGTGAGGTCTGCTCCACCGCGGCCGCCATTGCCGGCGCCCCAGACTACAGCGTCATAAGCGGCGAAAAGCTCTGCCCACTGATCCACGGTTTGTTCAGTAATATCCGCCATAACCGGGGTCGCGCCGATCTTTTCAATCTCGGGCTTCTGTTCTGGGTTGCGGATGAGGGAGTGGACCTCGTGGCCGGCGTCAACCAGCTTAGGGGCAGTCAGCAGTCCGACCTTGCCGTGTCCACCGATGTACAGGATCTTCTTCTTATCAGTCATGCCTCCCCACCGTAACAACGACGCGGCCGGCGCGCAGACGCCCTCGCCTATTTGGCACGCACAAACCACCGCGGCGCGTCCGGCAAGCAGATAGAATTGCATGCATGTATGCCATTATGACCGTCACCGGCGCCGATAGCACCGGCATCATCGCCGCGGTGACCACTACCCTTGCAGAACTCGATATCAACGTCATCGACGTCTCCCAGACGCTGATGGGCGGATACTTCACCATGATCCTGCGCGTCGAATTCGATGCGGACAAGGTCTCCATCCAGACCATCAAGGAGCGCATGCGCCCCGTGGCGGAGGAAAAGCACCAGTCCATCCGCATTCAGTCCGAAGACCTCTTCACTGCCATGAACGAGATTTAGAATGAGTACGCGTTTTAATACCACCAATATCTTGGACACTATCGAGATGATTGAGAACTATCGTCTCGATATCCGCACCGTGACCATGGGCATCTCCCTCCTCGGATGCACCCGCTCCACCATGGAGGCTACCTGCCAGGCCATCTATGACCGGGTCACCCAGCAGGCAGGGCGCCTCGTCGAGGTGTGCGAAGGCATCGAGGGCGAGCTCGGTATCCCCATCGTCAATAAGCGCATCTCCGTAACGCCCATCTCGTTGGTGGTGGCCGGCGTAGAGGGAAACCCCGTTGATGCAGCGAAGGCGCTGGATAAGGCAGCCAAGGAGGTTGGCGTCAACTTCGTAGGCGGCTATTCCGCCCTAGTAGAAAAGGGCGCCACGACCGCGGAGCAAAAACTCATCAGCTCCATTCCGGAGGCGCTGGCTACTACGGACGTTGTGTGTTCCTCCGTAAACATCGCCAGCTCCCGCGCCGGCATCAACATGGATGCAGCCAAGAAGATGGGCGAGGTCATCAAGGAAGCGGCCGAGCTAACTAAGGATGATTCCGCCATAGCGTGCGCCAAGCTCGTGGTCTTTGCTAACTCCGTGGGAGATAATCCCTTTATGGCCGGTGCCTTCCACGGCATTGAGGAACCCGATTGTGTGGTCTCCGTGGGCGTTTCTGGCCCGGGTGTGGTCGACCGTGCCTTGGGCTCGCTCGAGGGGGCCAGCTTAGACCAGGTTGCAGAAGAGGTGAAGAAGGCAGCTTTCAAGATCACACGCGCCGGGCAGCTGGTGGGCACCATGGCCTCGGAGCGCCTGGGCGTTCCTTTCGGCATCATCGACCTTTCGCTTGCCCCCACCGCCGAATTGGGCGATTCGGTTGCGCACATCTTGGAGCACATGGGCTTAGACCAGGTGGGCACCCACGGCACTACTGCAGCCTTGGCTCTGCTTAACGACGCCGTTAAGAAGGGCGGCATGATGGCTTGTTCCCGCGTGGGCGGGTTGTCTGGTTCCTTCATCCCGGTTTCCGAGGACAAAGGCATGATCGACGCGGTCAAGTCCGGCTCCATTTCCATGGACAAGCTGGAGGCCATGACCGCTATTTGCTCGGTTGGCTTCGACATGATTGCCCTGCCGGGCGACACCTCTGCCGCGACGATCTCGGGCATGATCGCTGATGAGGCCGCCATTGGCGTGATGAACCATAAAACCACCGCAGTACGCGTCATTCCGGTACCTGGCGCCCAGGTAGGCGACGAGGTCAGCTTCGGCGGGCTTCTTGGCTACGCCCCTGTCATCCCGGTCAATCAAGTGGGCAATGCGCAGTTCATTAACCGCGGCGGCTTCATTCCGGCCCCGGTGCACGGATTCCGCAACTAGCGCCAGCGAGAACCGCGCCGCGGTCTAGTCCGCGGCGTGCTCCTCGCCCGGCTTTTCGGATTCCGCCCACTCAGCTAGGTTGGCCTGGAAGTGCTGGTACGAAGCCTCCAACTGTTTCAACTCCACCTCTCCGCCAACCTGGCGGCGGGCATCGGAGTAGATGGCCCGGGCGGCGTCGGCAAGCACGCGCCGGCGTTCCGCCGTGCGAAGGAGGGCAACGACCTTAGCGAGGTTATCCAGCATGCTGAGGTAAATCTCCGCATTATCGGCCGCATCGCGCCGAATCTGTGCAAACATCGCATCGACGATTTCGGCATAGCTAAAGGTCTGATAATCCAGCCGAAACTCGCCGCCCACATGCACAATGCCCTGAGGAAGCCGCTTATCCCCAATCACCGTAAGAATCTGGGTAAAGCGGTCAATGATGTCAATTACCGTAAATGGGTCATTAACGCCGGTGCTCAAAGCGCGGGCGGCAATCTCAGCAAGGTGACGGGCGGTAAAGCGTGGATCGTGGGCGGAGGCGTTTTCGCGGTGCTGCGTAAGCACGATATGACGTTCTATATCTTCCGGCAAACGCGGCACGCCGTGGGCAATGACCTCTCCTTCCAACACCAGGTCTCCCGGTGCCACGCCGAGGTGCACCGCGCAATTCTCCCGCGCCGCAGCCTGGGCGATGGCGTCATAGTCCACGAATTTGAGATAGCCAGTCTCACTACTGCGGCGCTCTTCCGCGTTCGCGTAGAACTCTGGCCCCGGCGCTTTTACCTTCTCTTCCTCCTCACCGCGGCGGATGAGCCGGCGCATGTGGCTTTCTACATCTTGGGCAACCACGTGCACCACGTGGGACATGCTGATCGATTGCGCAATATGCACGATGAAGTAGATGAGGAAGACAACGCAGGCGATGGCCAGCAGAACCGTGACGGCTACATTCAGGGAAGGAACATATTCTTCTTCCCCACCGCCGCCGGTACGGACCGCCCGCAGGGACAAGAGCGCAAAAATGAAGGTTGCCAGGTAGATCGCCAACGTGGATTGAATCGAGCGATCCTTTAAAAACTCATGCAGCAACCGCGGGCCCATCACCGTGACGACACCGGATAGCGCGGTCAGCGTAATGAAAAAGACGGTGCCGGCCAAGGAGAGTGACGAGGTTGCTACCGCGCTTAAAATCCCTTGCGCGCTATCGGCGCTGCCGTCATAAAAGGGCGTGGCCGACACATCAAAATTGCTACCAACCGCAATGAGCAATTCCGCTCCGATCGCGGCTATAGCCACCGCCACGGCGGGGATGAGCCAAAACTTCTCCCGCCAGGCGGGCATCCTCTCCAGCAGTGTCTTCATAAATCCCTAAGCTAGCTCCACGATCTCCATATAGTCATCGGACCACAGGTCCTCATCACCATCGGGCATGATGATCACGCGTTCCGGATCCAATGCCTTAACGGCACCCGGATCGTGCGTCACCAGCACCACCGCGCCCGTATACGTTTTCAGTGCATCAAGCACCTGCTCGCGCGAAATCGGATCCAGGTTATTGGTGGGCTCGTCTAACAGCAGGACGTTGGCGCGGCTGGAGACCAAGGCGGCCAGTGCAAGGCGCGTCTTCTCGCCGCCGGAGAGCGTACCCGCAGGTTGCTCCAACTTCTCGCCGGAAAACATAAAGGCGCCAAGCAGGCTGCGCAACTCCTGCTGATCCGCATCCGGGCAGGCATCAATGGTGTTTTGCCACACGGACTTATCCGGGTCGATGGTGTCATGCTCCTGCGCGAAGTAGCCGATACGCAGGCCGTGGCCGCTGACGATGCCCCCTTCACCATCGGTGCGTTCCACACCGGCCAGCAATTTCAACAGAGTGGTCTTACCTGCACCGTTATAGCCGAGAACGACCACCCTAGAACCTTTGTCGATAGCGAGGTCTACGCCCACGAAAACCTCCAGCGAGCCATACATCTTGGTCAGGCCCTTGGCATTCATGGGGGTCTTGCCGCACGGCGCCGGCTCGGGGAACTTAATATTGGCCACCTTATCGGCCACGCGGACTTCATCGAGCTCGCTCATCATACGCTCAGCACGGTGGAGCATCTGCTTTGCTGCAGCAGCCTTAGTTGCCTTAGCACCGAGCTTGGCCGCCTGCTTTTGCAATGCAGACGCCTTCTTTTCCGCATTGGCACGCTCTCGGCGGCGCCTCGCTTCATCGGTAGCGCGGGCATCGAGATACTTCTTATAGCCCATGTTGTACACATCGGCCTCGCCGCGGACCGCGTCGAGGAACCACACCTTGTTGCACACGGCTTCTAGCAGTTCGACGTCGTGGGAAATCATAATGAGCCCGCCCTCATGCTTGGACAGGAATTGGCGCAGCCACGTAATAGAGTCCGCATCCAAGTGGTTAGTCGGCTCATCTAGGAGCAGAGTGGTCTGGGATTTGCCGGAGCCTTCAGTAGCTGCAAAGAGGATCTGTGCCAGCTCCACACGGCGGCGCTGGCCGCCCGAGAGAGTCTTGAGCTTCTGATCTAAAACTCGCTGTGGCAGACCCAAATTATCGCAAATCTGCGCACACTCGGAATCAGCCTCATAGCCGCCGAGCGACTCGAACTGCTCCTCTAAGCGGGAATACTTACGAATAGCCTTATCCCGGAACTTATCGTCCGTGGCTGATTCCATGAGTTCTTGTTGCTTCGCCATGCGGCGCTTAAGATCATCCAGACCGCGTGCGGAAAGAACGCGCTCGCGTGCCGTTTGCTCAATATTTCCCTCGCGGGAATCCTGGGGCAAATAACCAATGGGGCCCGAGCGAGTCACAGAACCACCATAAGGCTCCGTCTCCCCTGCCAAAATGCGCATGGTCGTCGTCTTGCCCGCGCCGTTGCGGCCGATGAGGCCGATGCGGTCGCCAGGCTGCACGCGGAGGTGCTGCCCGGGGGCGTCGAGAAGCGTACGCGCTCCCACCCTGACTTCGAAATCATTGGTTACAATCACGAAGAAATAGTCTAGCAATTGACGCGGCCAACGCTAAGACGCACTAACGCCCCCACCAGCCACTTCCCGAATCCGAGAAATGCGCTGTTGGGGGCGTGTGATTAATACGCGATTTTAAACCGCGAAACCGAGGGCCTGAAGCTGCTCGCGGCCCTCCTCAGTAATCATCTGCGGACCCCATGGCGGCATCCAAACCCAGTTGATGCGGACGGCATCTGCCAGCTTATTGGCCTTAACGATGTCTTCCACCTGCTCTGCAATGACATCGGTCAGCGGGCACGCCGGCGAGGTCAGCGTCATATTGATCATGACGATCTCCTTGCCATTGTCCTCTTCAAACCAAAGATCATAGACAAGGCCCAGGTCAACGACGTTAATGCCGAGCTCGGGGTCAATGACATCACGCATGAATTCGGTGACATCAAAGGCCTTAGAAATCTGCTCTTCAGTCTGCTCCGGGCGCTCGCCGCTGCCGGAGAATGAAGAGCTCTCGTTCTGATAAGGATCTACGGGTTCGGTCATCTAGTTCTCCACTTCAGTTAGTGCATCGGCGGATGCAGCCTGGAAGGCCTTCCATCCGAGGAGGGCACACTTGACGCGCGCTGGGTACTGGGACACGCCGGCGAAGGCAACACCGTCACCGATGAGGTCTTCATCGCCCTCTTCTTGTCCACGCGAGGTAATCATCTTTTCGAACTCGGCCAGCTTCTCATTGGCTTCCGCAAGCGGCAGTCCAACGATCTCTTCAGCCATAACCGAGGTAGAAGCTTGCGAAATGGAGCAACCTTCCGCGTCATAGGAGACGTCCTCGACGGTCTTGCCGTCGTCGGAAAGGCGCACGCGCAGGGTCAGCTCATCGCCGCAGGACGGGTTCACGTGGTGGACCTCGGCCTGATATGGCTCCCTCAGGCCGGCGTGTTGGGGGTTCTTATAGTGATCCAGGATGACGTCCTGGTACATGGAATCTAGGTTCATGAGGCAACTCCAAAGAATTCGCGGGCAGCCTTGATTGCATCCACCAGCTTATCTACTTCTTCCTCGGTGTTATAAAGGTAGAAGCTAGCGCGGGCGGTGGACTGTGCGTCGCAGGCACGGTGCAGTGGCCACGCACAGTGGTGGCCAACGCGAATGGACACGCCGTGGTCATCGAGGACCTGGCCCAAGTCGTGCGGATGAACGCCCTCCACAGTGAAGGAGATGGCGCCACCGCGATTTTCGGTGGTCTCTGGACCGATGATGCGCAGACCAGGGATTTCCTTGAGCTGGCGCAATGCGCGCTCGGTGAGCTTCTTTTCGTGCGCGTGAATATTGTCCATGCCCACTTCTTCCAAGAACTTCACCGCTGCGCCAAGGCCAACCACCTGGCTGGTCATCTGCGTGCCCGCCTCAAAACGCGTCGGCGGCTCGGCAAAGGTCGTCTCTTCCATCTTGACGATCTCAATCATGGAGCCACCGGTCAGGAAGGGCGGCAGTTTCTTGAGCAGCTCATCCTTGCCATACAGCACGCCCACGCCGCTGGGGCCACACATCTTATGGCCGGAAAAGGCTGCGAAATCCACGTCCAAGTCGTGGAAATCCACCGCCATATGTGGCACCGACTGGCAGGCGTCAAGGACAACCATGGCATCCACCGCGCGGGCGCGGCGCACCAGTTCATCCACGTCCGCCACGGCACCCGTGACATTGGATTGGTGAGTAAATGCAACTACCTTGACGGAATCATCGAGCTCGAGCGAATCGAGATCGATACGGCCGTCTTCGGTCATGGAATACCACTTCAACGTAGCGCCAGTGCGAGCACACAGCTCCTGCCATGGCACCAAGTTGGCGTGGTGCTCCAATTCAGTGATGACGACGGTATCGCCCTCGCCCACGTAGAGGTCCCCCGCGCGCTCGTCGCTCAGCGCATAGGCAACTTCGTTCAGGGCCTCAGTGGCGTTCTTCGTAAAGGCGATCTCGTCGCGGTCCGCACCCACGAATGCGGCGATAGCTTGCCGCGCCGATTCGTAGGCATCATCGGCCTCTTCTGCCAGTTGATAGGAACCGCGGTGTACAGGGGCGTTCGTGTGCAGCACAAACTCCTCTTCCGCCTTCCATACCGGCAGCGGGCGCTGGGAGGTAGCACCCGAATCCAGGTACACCAGTGGCTTATCGCCACGCACCGTGCGCTGGAGAATCGGGAACTGTTCCCTAATTGCGTTTACATCAAATCCAGACATGAATCTTCTTTGGATAGTCGCGGTTGACCGGCCGAGGGTCGGTCCTTACTTGAGGAACTGGTCGTAGCCGTCAGACTCGAGCTGGTCTGCCAATTCAGCGCCACCGGTCTTGATGACGTGGCCGTCAGCGAAGACGTGGACGAAGTCCGGCTTCACATAGTTCAGGATGCGCTTGTAGTGGGTAATCATCAAGATGCCACCATTGGTTTCCTTCTGGTAGCTATTGATGCCGTCAGACACGATGCGCAGGGCGTCAACGTCCAAGCCAGAGTCAGTCTCATCCATGACCGCGAACTTCGGCTTCAGAATATCCAGCTGCATAACCTCGTGGCGCTTCTTTTCGCCGCCGGAGAAGCCTTCGTTGACGGAACGGGAGATGAAGGACTTATCAATCTTCAAGTTCTCGCGAGCCTGGGTAAGCTCCTTGTTCCATTCGCGCAGCTTCGGTGCCTCGCCGCGAATGGAGGTGACTGCGGAACGCATGAACTGGGAGACCTTGACACCTGGTACCTCAGTTGGGTACTGCATCGCCAAGAAAAGGCCGGCGCGAGCGCGCTCGTCGACGGGCATCTCCAGCAGATTTTCGCCGTCGAGAAGCACCTCGCCCTCGGTGACCTCATACTTTGGGTGACCGGCGATGGTGTAGGACAAGGTGGACTTGCCGGAACCGTTCGGACCCATGATGGCATGGATCTCGCCGGAGTTGATGGTCAGGTTAACGCCCTTGAGGATTTCCTTCGGCTCGCCGCCTTCTTCCGTCGGCAGCACCTGGGCGTGGAGGTTCTTAATTTCCAGAGTAGACATAATGTGTGTGGTTTTCCTTCTATGAAAGCTTTAGGCGGAGATCTTTTCCAGTTCTTCGGAAATACGGTTTTCCAATTCCTCGGACAGGGACTGCACCGGGATGCGGTGGATGACCTCATTGAAGAAGCCACGAATGATGAGGCGGCGGGCTTCAGCCTCTGGAATGCCGCGAGACATCAGGTAAAACAACTCGATGTCATCGAAGCGACCAACGGTGGCCGCGTGGCCTGCACCGGTAATTTCACCGGTCTCAATCTCCAAGTTAGGGATTGCGTCCGCGCGAGCGCCCTCAGTCAGAATCAGGTTGTTGTTGGTCTCGTAGGTATCGGTGCCCTGTGCATTGGAGCGGATAAGCACATCGCCGACCCAGCAGGTACGGGCCTCATTGTCCTTGGTGCCCTGCAGTGCGCCCTTGTAAAGGACGTGGGAGCGGCAATTAGGGACAGAGTGATCCACCAACATGCGGTTTTCAAAGTACTGGCCTTCGTCAGCGAAGTAGACGCCCAGCAGCTCTGCGTCGCCGCCCTGCTCGGTGAAATTCACGCGAGGCACGATACGTACCACCTCGCCGCCAAAGATGGCGGAGTTGTGGCGCAGCACGGAATCGCGGCCGAGCTGTGCCACGTGGTTAGACAGGTGTACGGCATCGTCTTCCCAATCAACGTCGACAACGACGGTCAGGTGAGCACCATCGCCCACGATAAACTCGACGTTATCCGCGTGGGTGCCAGAGCCGACGTACTTCAAGATGACGGTAGCTTCCGCGTGGTGGCCTACCTCGATGGAGGTGGCGCCAAAGGAAGTTACGCCCTCGCCCTTGCCGGTGTAGGTAATGACCACGGGCTCTTCCACCTGAGCCTCGGCGTCAATGGTGACAACCTGGCCTTCAGGCATAGAAGTCCACGCCTGTGCCGCAACGCGGTCAGACGGGGTACCAACGCGGCCCAAGCGCTCGTCATCGCGAGCGACGGTCTCGGAGCTTACGCCTGGATGTTCGCTCACGGTGACGTCCTGTGCCACTGCCTCAGCGAACTCGCCATTGTGCAGTCCACGGAGCTTGCGCAGGGAGACAAAGCGCCACACCTCATCGCGGCCGTGCGGCACCGGGAAGTCCTCCACGTTGGTGGAGGTAAAGACATCACCCTTGGTGATCTTATCCGGGTTGAATTCGTTCGAAGCGACCATTTTCTTTAGCCGACCGATCCTTCCATTTGCAGTTCGATGAGGCGGTTGAGCTCGAGGGCGTACTCCATCGGCAGCTCCTTAGCAATCGGCTCAACGAAGCCACGCACGATCATCGCCATTGCTTCTTCTTCCGCAATACCGCGGGACATCAGGTAGAACAGCTGCTCCTCAGAAACCTGGGAAACGGTTGCCTCATGGCCCAACGTGACATGGTCATTGCGGATGTCGTTATACGGGTATGTATCCGAACGCGAGATATTGTCCACCAGCAACGCATCGCACTCGACGTTAGAGGTGGAATGGTGCGCATTTTGATTAACCTGCACCAAGCCGCGGTACGCGGCGCGGCCGCCGGCACGGGCAACCGACTTAGACACGATATTGGAAGAGGTATGCGGAGCCATGTGAGTCATCTTGGCACCCGTGTCTTGGAACTGGTTCTCACCAGCAAAGGCAACAGAGAGAACCTCACCCTTGGCGTAAGGACCGGTCATCCATACGGCCGGGTACTTCATGGTGACCTTGGAGCCGATGTTGCCGTCAACCCATTCCATGGTGCCGCCTTCTTCTACCTTGGTGCGCTTGGTCACCAAGTTGTAGACGTTGCTGGACCAGTTCTGAATGGTGGTGTAGCGGCAGCGGCCGCCCTTCTTCACGATGATCTCCACTACTGCGGAGTGCAGGGAATCAGACTTGTAGATAGGAGCGGTGCAGCCCTCGACGTAGTGCACATAAGCGTCCTCGTCGACGATGATGAGGGTGCGCTCGAACTGGCCCATATTTTCCGTGTTGATGCGGAAGTAAGCCTGCAGTGGAATATCTACGTGCACGCCCTTGGGCACGTAGATAAAGGAGCCACCGGACCACACTGCTGAGTTCAGCGCAGAAAACTTGTTGTCGCCGGCTGGAATAACGGTGCCGAAGTATTCCTTGAAGAGCTCAGGATAGTCACGCAGTGCGGTATCAGTATCCACGAAGATGACGCCCTGGCTTTCCAGGTCCTCACGGATCTGGTGGTAGACAACCTCGGACTCGTACTGGGCTGCCACGCCGGCAACGAGGCGCTGCTTCTCGGCCTCTGGAATGCCCAACTTATCGTAGGTGGCCTTGATGTCGTCCGGGAGGTCTTCCCAGGTCTGGGCCTGCTCCTCAGTGGACTTCACGTAGTACTTAATCTGGTCGAAGTCGATGCCAGACAGATCCGCACCCCAGGTGGGAACGGGCTTCTTATCAAAGATGTTGAGGGCTTTCAGGCGCTGGTTAAGCATCCATTCTGGCTCGCCCTTCTTGGCGGAAATATCGCGTACTACATCTTCGTTCAAGCCGCGGCGAGCAGAAGCACCAGCCGCGTCCGAGTCGTGCCAGCCGTACTCATATGCACCAATGGAATCAATGATTTCATCATCGGTCATCTTGTTCTCGGGTGCCGATTGTGCCTGGGTCATGACTCGCTCCTTTCAGTATTTGTATTAACGGGTGTCAAGGGGATGTTCGTGGTACAGATCCCGTGGCCGCCAGCAATGGAGGCCAAAGGCTGTACGTGTTTGCCTAATAGAGCAGAAAAGACTTCTTGTTCCGCCTCACACAGCTCTGGATGCTCGGCCGCCACGTGGGAGACCGGACAATGATGCTGGCAGATTTGCACTCCCTGACCAGCGCGGTCCACCGTGGCGGCGTACCCGCGCTCGTCCAAAACCTCGGCCAGCTTACGGGCCACATCCTCTACAGATTCGCCCTCTTCCACGAGGGGATGCACATCTGCAACGAGTCGCTCGAAGCGGACTTTGGCAAAGCGCTTAACAGCCTCAGACCCGCCGACGTCGCGGAGCGCCGTCAAGGCATCAGAGGCCAAATCATCGTAGGCGTGGCCGAATTGCGCTCGACCACGATCAGTGAGGCGGAAGTGTTTGGCTGGTCGCCCGCGACCAGACCCGCTGCCCGTTGAGCCGCGAGTAACTGGGCGGCGGCGCACAACCT
The DNA here is from genome assembly GCF_030228885.1 of Corynebacterium sp. MSK195. Classification (NCBI taxonomy): domain Bacteria; kingdom Bacillati; phylum Actinomycetota; class Actinomycetes; order Mycobacteriales; family Corynebacteriaceae; genus Corynebacterium; species Corynebacterium sp. MSK195. Next base: position 164,453 of record NZ_JASPGT010000004.1, read on the forward strand.
CCGTCAGTTCCTCTTCCACCAAATTGTCTAAGTGCCGGCGAATTCCGGCAGCAGAAAGGCCAAGGCGTTCACCCAAGTGGGAAGCGGTAACGGGCCCGTCCTTCAGCAGCAACAGCATCACCTGCCGGCGGGTATCACCATCCGTAGTGCGGGATTCCTTAGCCGCCTTGTAGGTAGTTTCTACACGCTCAGGTGCACTCATGCCGGGACCTCCCTTCGCGCTTCGGTCACTTACAGTCGCCCTGCAACCGACTCCCGTAGTTCCGAGAGTCGCGCCGCAGTCCAACTGCGCCTCCTTTATTAGACAACACTAGTGTTCCTTAATTCATTCCAGAATGCCACCATTGGCCATTCTTCGGCGTGGCACGGGGGTGGCCAACTCCCCTCATCGCCACGACTGGCGGCGCTGCCCACGCTAAAAGAGCGCCCCTGCTGGGGTTGAGACGGAGGATTCGCGTAAGGTCTTATCCCATGACAGGCAAATTCCGCGGCTTTCTTTCCGGCGTCAAGGCCGAGCTGCCGCAGCTGGGCACCGCTGGTTCTCGGTCTGCGCGACTGCACGCCGAGGACACCGGAGCCGCAGAACCTGATTCTCGTTTTGATTTTGTCCCCGCCAATGCGGATGGTCTAAAGCGCACCACCACCGCACAATGGCGGACATTTTTTATCCTGCGCTGGGTAGGCACAGTAGGTTCTCTGCTTATCGCCTTCGGCGCGTTAGGTGCCGGCGCTCTCCCTGTAGTGGGAAACCCCTATGACAACGTGCCCTTCGGCTCCCTCATGTCTCGCATGCTGCAGACCTCTTCTGCCATAGTCATGGTGGGAGTAGGCCTGTTGGTGGCCGCCTGGGTTTTTCTTGCCCCTTTTGTAGGCACGCCGCTGCGCCAACCCCAAGAAGGTGCCCTCACACCAGCGCGCGCCCGCCGGCTCGTGACCACACACCAGTTGTGGCGCACGTGGGCTGGTTGGGTCCTCCCCCTGATTTTTACTGCCCCGCTTTTTACCCAGGACATCTACTCCTACTTGGCCAACGGTTCCATCGTGATGCAAGGCATGGATCCGTATTCTGCAGGACCGGTGCAATTGCTTGGCGCGGGTAATGAGCTCGCCCGATCTGTACCGTTTATCTGGGCCAACTCCCCCTCCCCTTATGGCCCCGTAGCACTCGGGCTCGCTGCAGTAGTGAGCGCAGTTACCTCAAATTCCATCCTCTTGGGAGTAATCGCCCACCGGCTCTTATCCATCGCCGGCATCATGGTTGCTGGGTGGGCAATCAGCTGTCTCGCACGGCGCTGCCGGGTATCTCCAGAATCTGCCCTATGGCTCGGCATTCTCAACCCACTGACTATCTTGCACCTGGTGGGCGGAATCCATAATGAGTCCATAATGCTGGGCCTGCTCTTGGTAGGCATGGAGTTGGGCCTGAGGGGCGTCGACAAGCTAGAAGAGTCCACGCGCAGTGCCTACCTAGCACTAATTGCTTCTGGATTTTGTCTGTCCTGCGCCGGAATGGTCAAGGTTACCGGCTTTATCGGACTAGGCTTTGTGGGGATGGCGTATGCCCGCCACCTGATAGACAAGGACGGCGCATCACGCTGGAAAGCCTTGGCCTATGCCATTGCCCTGCAGCTAGTTATCTTAATTGCAAGCATTGCCCTTATTAGCGCCTTGACCGGCATTGGCCTGGGGTGGATCACGGGACAAGGCGGGGCGGCCTCCATCCGCTCGTGGCTTTCGACCTCCACCGCCGTAGGCGTGGGTACCGGCTTCATTGGAATGCTGCTGGGCCTAGGTGACCACACCGAAGCGATTCTCACCGTTACCCGTACCTTTGGCGTGCTGGTGGCAGTAGCTTTCATGGCCCGCATGCTCTTTGCAACGTTGCGCGGCCGCATCCACCCTGTGGGAGGGCTCGGCACCGCCTCCTTAGTGCTGGTTATCTTCTTTCCCGTCGTCCATCCGTGGTACATCCTGTGGGCGGTACTGCCTTTGGCTGCATGGGCCAACCGGCTTATCTTCCGTTTCTGCGTCGTGGCTTATTCGGCAGCTATGAGCTTCTTTGTGCTGCCACGCGGCCTCGGGTTGCCGCCCAGCACCATCATCGTCATCTATGTGTCGGCTGCCTGCACGTTTGCCGTCATTGCCGCCCTGTGGTGGGTTGCAGTGCGGCGCAGCGGAATCCGTGTCCTAAACTAATCCCACGTGAATTCCATTTCAGCCGATCGCCCAGCCCTCACCATGGACAACGTGGTGAAAAAATATGGCTCCACCACCGCCGTTAATGGTCTGAGCCTTAGCGTTACCGCAGGTGAGATCTTTTGCCTCCTTGGCCCCAATGGCGCTGGAAAGTCCACGACGATTGAGATGTCAGAGGGTTTTATCCACCCCACCAGCGGCACTATCGACGTTCTGGGACTAGACCCGAGTTCCGCACCGGACAAGGTGCGCGAAAAGGTCGGCATCATGTTGCAGGGTGGTGGTTCCTACTCCGGCATTCGCGTTTTGGAAATGCTAGAACTTTCCGCTAGCTACAGCGCCCATCCCCTCTCCCCGCACTGGCTACTGGAAACGCTCGGGCTTGAAGGAGTAGCCCGCACCCCCTATCGCAGACTCTCCGGCGGGCAGCAGCAACGGCTTTCCCTTGCCCTAGCAATTATCGGTCGGCCCGAGCTAGTTTTTCTCGATGAGCCCACCGCCGGCATGGATGCGCAATCCCGTTTGGCGGTGTGGGACCTTGTTCGAGCCCTAAGGCGCGATGGCGTCACCATCGTTCTTACCACCCACCTTATGGATGAGGCGGAGTCACTAGCGGACCGAGTGGCCATCATGGATCATGGCCAGCTAGTAGCCCACGGCACCCCGGCGGAACTTACCTCGCAGTCGGACTCGGCAGGCCTTAGTTTCAGCACCGATATCGATGTTGATGTGGAGGCTTTGGCTGAGGCTGGAATTCCGGCGACCAAATCCCGGCCGCTGCATTACCGCTTGACCCAAGCCGGCACGCCCGAGACGATTGCTACGCTTACCGCCGAACTTGCCCGCCAAGGAGTCCTGCTGCGGCGCTTAGACGCAGCCCACCGCAACTTGGAGGAGGTCTTCCTTGACCTTACCGGCCGCCATTTGCGCAGCTAGCTGCACCCTACGCCAGGACCGAATTCAATCAACTGCGTTGCGGAAAGAAGCCACCACATGAGCACTACCTTTAACACTGGAACCTTTACCCCGGCCCCCAAACGGGCCAGCGCCGGCGCCATGTTGCTCGCGCAAGGAAAGATGGAAGCAAAACTCATGCTGCGCCACGGCGAACAGCAATTGTTGAGCGTCATCATACCGCTGGCCTTGCTCATTGGCGCGGCCCACCTGGAGTCCCTCACCGGACATGGCTTGCACGAGGTATTTCCTATGGTGCTTGCAGTAGCGGCCACCTCCGCAGGCTTTACCGGTCAGGCCATTTCACTTGCCTTTGACCGGCGCTACGGGGCCCTTAAACGCACCGGCGCGTCCGGTGTGCCAGCATGGGCCATTATTGGCGGCAAGATCCTCGGCGTGCTCACCATGGTGGTATTCCAAATCCTCGTCTTGGGCATAGCTGCCTATATCCTGGGTCTCCGTATCAGCCCGGGCGGGGTGCTGCTCATGATCCTTTCGCTATTTTTTGGCGTTGCGGCTTTTACCGCCATGGGGCTGCTACTCGGCGGAACCCTCAGCTCTGAGGTAGTACTCGCACTGGCTAACCTCATCTGGTTCCTGCTCCTCGGCGTAGTCGGGTGGACCCTCTACTCCCAGGGCCTTGGCAATAATGGCGTCCTCAACGCAGTGCCGACTGTCGCCCTAGCAGGCGCGCTTACCGACGCCTCAAATTCCGCCTTCCCCAGCCTCGAGCTCCTATCCTTGTTGGCGTGGCTTGCGGTGACGTCGTTCGCGGCGGTCCGTTGGTTCCGCTTCGATGGCTAAATGTGACTTTTGTCCGGTTCCTTTCGAAACGAGAGGAATTTTTAGGCCCGAAATCTTCCGACTAGTAGGATGCTATGCGTGAATTACTGGACGAAGATCAAGCGCTTCTTTAAGGAAGCCGCCCCTACACTGCAACAGCAGCGCCTCATCGCGCTCATCCTTCTCTTGTGCCAGGGTGGCATCACCGTGTCTGGTTCCATTGTCCGCGTGACCGGCTCGGGATTGGGCTGTCCCACCTGGCCGGAATGCCAACCAGGCTCCCTTGTCCCTATGGAAGGCGCTGCGCCTGCTCTCCACCAGGCCATCGAGTTTGGTAACCGCCTGCTTACTTTCGTCGTAACCGCAGCGGCTGTCGCCGCCGTCATTGCCATGCGCATGGCGCGTCGCCGCGCAGAGCTCAAGGTATACGCCTGGCTCAACGTCGCCGGCATCGTCCTGCAGGCGATCATCGGCGGTATCTCTGTCCACCTAGACCTACGCTGGTGGTCGGTGGCACTGCACTTCCTACCTTCCATGCTCTTGGTATGGCTAGCGGCAATGCTCTATTCCCGCATTTTGGAACCCGATGACGGAACGCCACGCGCTCGCTTCCCTCGGGCGATTCGCCTCCTTGCAGCGGTCGCTACCGTTGCCCTGAGCATTGTGCTGATCACCGGCACGATGGTTACCGGTTCGGGCGTTCACTCTGGCGATTCCGGGGTGGGAATGGAAGGCCGCCTGCAGGTAGATACCGAAGCCATGGCTGTCACCCACGCCATGTGCATGTACGTCTACCTGACGCTAACGGTTATTACCGTCTTCCTGCTTTATAAGAACCGCGCACCTCAAGACGCGAAGAAGGCTGGCTGGGTCCTCGTTGTATGCATCCTCATTCAGTGGGCAGTAGGCGTTTACCAGTTCTACATGAGCATTCCGCGCTGGACTGTCCCCTTCCATATTGGCCTCTCCTCCTTCGTCACCGCGTATACCGCCCTCCTGTGGGCGCACGGTGTACGCCGCACCGACGGCACCGCGGATCTCATCACCGGCTCTCCCAGCGGCGATGAGAAGTACGCGGCGCGCCAAGCATCACTCGAACAAGAGCTCGCGACCGCTTAACCCGTAATACTCCCAGCCGGCCGAAGTACTGCACTCGGCCGGCTTTTTGCGCTAGCCTGACCATATGCACGCAATTCAGGTCACAGAAACCGGCGGACCAGAAGTACTTCGCTATACCGAAGTTCCCGCCCCCACCCCTAATGACGATGAGGTATTGGTGGACGTCATCATGGCTGGCGTCAACTACATCGATACCTATTATCGTGAGGGTATCTATAACGCGGCCACCCCGTTCATTCCCGGATTCGAAGGCACCGGACGCGTAGTCCACGACCCCAAGGGGGAAATTGCCGAGGGCACAATGGTGGCCTGGAACCAGGCTTTTGGCTCCTACGCTGAGCAGGTCTGCGTCCCACGCGAGGCACTAGTAGCGGTCCCGGATGATTTCCAGCCAGAGGTCGCTGCCTCTATGCTGCTGCAAGGCATTACCGCACACTATTTGGCGCATGGCGTTTATCAACTGGGTGAAGGCGCTTCCTGCCTGATTACCGCCGGCGCCGGCGGTGTAGGCCAGATCCTCACCCAAATGGCATCGTCGCTCGGCGCTACCGTCTATACGGTGGTCTCCACGGACGAAAAGGAAGAACTCTCCTACGCAGCCGGTGCGGATAAGGTATTTCGCTATGGCGACGGACTCGCCGAGCAGGTCCGTCGCTACAACGGTGATCGGGGTGTTGACGTGGTCTATGACGGCGTCGGCAAGGCGACCTTCCAGGAATCGCTCGAAGCGGTGCGCCCCCGTGGCACCGTTGCGCTATTCGGCGCCGCCTCTGGCCCAGTCGAGCCTATCGACCCGCAGCTGCTGAACAAGCATGGGTCTATCTTCCTCACTCGGCCTTCCATCGGTGCATGGACAGCCCAAGAAGGCGAGTTCCAAATGCGTGCCCAGGCGGTCGTCCAAGCTGTGATCGACGGCGATCTGAGCTTCAACGTCACGGCCTCCTACCCACTGGAAGATGCCGCTGCGGCCCATCGCGACCTCCAGGAGCGCAAGACTACCGGTTCCATTGTGCTGCGCGTCCAAGCTGGCGATAAAGCCTAAACCCACCCACGAACGCCAAAAGCGCGGGAAAAGCAGCTGTGCTTTCTCCCGCGCTTTCGCTTTATCCTTGGGTAATTGGGCGCAGTTAGAATAACGTGGCCGACCAGCCGAGCATCCGGCCTAGTGGCTCCCAGCCCAATACTGCGTCGATGGACAGCCCAATAAAGAGCACCGAAAGGTAGTTATTGGAGTAAATGAACAGTCGCATCGGCTTAACCTTGGCGCCGTTCTTGACTCCCTTGTGCAGGCGGATAGCCATCCACAGGAATACCGCGCCGGAGGCAAGTGCTGCGACCAAGTAAATCCACGATGCAGCGGGGACGATAAGTAGGGTCACGATAACCGTGCCCACGGTATACCACACGATCTGTCGAGTGACTTCCTTCTCATCAGCAACTACGGGCAGCATCGGCACGCCGGCCTTGCGGTAGTCTTCCTTGTACTTCATGGCCAGCGCCCACGTGTGCGGCGGAGTCCAAAAGAAGATGATGAGGAAGAGCACGATTGCCTGCCACCAGCGGTCAGGCTCTCCAGCAGGAGCGTTATCCCGGATAACCGCCCAGCCGACCATCGCGGGCATGCAGCCGGCCAAGCCGCCCCAGACGATATTTTGAGCATTGCGCATCTTCAAAAACTTGGTGTAGACGAAGACGTAGAAGAAGTTCGTCAAAACCACGAAAAAGGCCGCTAGCCAGGAATGGGCAAGGACGCCCAACCACAGCACGGAGATAATCAGCATTACCCAGGCGAAAATTGCTGCGTTCCGCTTGGAAATCGTGGCCCTTACCAGCGGGCGGGCCCTCGTGCGCTGCATTTTTTGATCCAGCTCGTAGTCCACGACGTTATTAAACGTGTGGGCGGCAGCAGCACCCATCCAACCGCCGAAAATGGTCGACACGATAAGCCAGATATTGTCTGAAACGGCCTCCACGCCGCGTTGTGCTTGGAGCATCGCCGGGATTGCGGCCACGAGGAGGAGTTCAATGATCCTCGGTTTCGTTAGCGCAAAATAGGCCTTGATGGTCTCCAAGGGATTCCTCCACTATCTGAACGTTGGTGAACTGTGCCCCGCACACTCCCTGCGCGCGGTCACCCATAGCGGTCGCACAGGCCCGTGAAAAAGTTCCAGTTCTCTCACTCACAATTTTCGGCGCAAGGGCGAAAGTCTACAGGCCTACGGCCGCTAGATTCAGTGCGCGCTTTAGCGCCCACGCGCACTCCACTTAGCCATGCCAGCATACCGTTTATGCCGAGCTTTCTATAATTGCGCACCGCCGGTTAAAAAATTACTAGACTGAATAAAGTTAAGTACTTTTTGCCTAGACGTAAGCGAGGCTTTCCTGTGTCGAAAGATAAGTTGTCCCCAGAACTCCAAACTATGGTCGAGCGCCGTTATCCGGAGGATTGGTCGGAGTTTGACACCCGCGCCGTCGACACCGTGCGAGTACTAGCCGCAGATGCTGTACAAAAATGCGGTTCCGGCCACCCCGGCACCGCTATGTCCCTCGCGCCCCTCGCCTACACCTTGTACCAGCGTGTCATTAACCATGATCCCGCCGATGTGCACTGGGCCGGCCGCGACCGCTTCGTTCTGTCAGTTGGCCACTCTTCCCTCACCCAGTACATCCAGCTTTACCTGGGCGGCTTTGGCTTGGAAATGGACGATCTCAAGCAGCTGCGCACGTGGGGATCGCGCACGCCTGGCCACCCTGAGGTGCACCACACCGATGGCGTGGAAATCACCACCGGACCGCTTGGCCAAGGCCTTGCTTCCTCCGTGGGCATGGCAATGGCGGCACGGAAGGAGCGCGGCCTTTTCGATCCTAAGGCACCGGCCGGCGAGTCTCCCTTCGACCACTACGTCTACACCATTGCTTCCGATGGTGACCTGCAGGAGGGCGTTACCGCCGAGGCCTCTTCCCTGGCGGGTACGCAAAAGCTCGGCAACTTGATTGTCTTCTGGGACGATAACCGCATCTCTATTGAGGACGATACGAATATTGCTTTCAACGAAGACGTGGTAGCCCGCTACGAGGCCTACGGCTGGCACGTCCAAACGGTCGAATCCGGCGAAGACGTCGTAGCCATTGAGGAGGCTGTCAAGGCCGCTCAGGCAGAGACCGAGCGCCCGTCCTTCATCCGCGTGAAGACCGTCATCGGCTACCCAGCCCCGAATAAGATGAATACCGGCGGCGTTCATGGCGCTGCACTGGGCGATGACGAGGTAGCTGCCACCAAGGAGGTCTTGGGCTTCGACCCCGAGCGCAGCTTCCACATCGACGACCAGGTCATCGAACATACCCGCAAGCTGCGCAAGCGCGGCGCCGAGAAGCACGCCGCGTGGCAGAAGCAGTTCGACGAATGGGCTGCAGCCAATCCGGAGAACAAAGCACTCTTTGACCGAATGCAGGCGCGCGAATTGCCGCAAGATTTCGACGCTGAATTGCCGGTGTGGGAACCGGGTGAGTCTTTGGCCACCCGCAAGGCTTCTGAGGCCACCATCCAGGCATTGGCCGCTTCCCTTCCTGAAATGTGGGGTGGCTCTGCTGACCTTGCCGGCTCCAATAACACCGTGATTAAGGGCGCAGACTCCTTCGGACCTGCGGCCATTACCACCGATATGTGGTCGGCTCAGCCATATGGCCGCAACCTCCACTTCGGCATTCGCGAGCACGCGATGTCTGCGATCATGAACGGTATTGCTCTGCATGGCAATACCCGCGTTTATGGCGGCACTTTCCTTATTTTCTCCGAGTACCAGTACCCCGCTGTGCGCCTGGGCTCGTTGATGTCTACCGATACGTACTATGTCTGGACCCACGACTCCATCGGCTTGGGCGAGGACGGCCCGACCCACCAGCCGGTAGAGACTCTTTCTGCCCTGCGCGCTATCCCGAACCTGTCCGTTATTCGCCCGGCCGATGCCAACGAAACCGCTCAGGCCTGGGCCGCAGCTCTCGAGTACAAGGCTGCACCTAAGGGCCTGGCACTGAGCCGCCAGGGACTGCCGGTACTGGAAGGCACCAAGGAAAAGGCTCATGATGGCGTGCGCCGTGGCGCTTATGTTCTGGTGGAAGAATCCAAGGAAACACCAGACGTGATCCTCCTCGCTACCGGCTCTGAGGTGCAGCTTGCTGTCGCCGCCGCTAAGGAACTGGAGGCCGCCGGAACAGCCACCCGCGTTGTCTCCGCACCGTGTCTTGAGTGGTTTGATGAGCAGGATGACGCATACCGCGAGTCCGTGCTTCCTAGCGAAGTCCAGGCCCGCGTTTCCATCGAAGCCGGCATCGCTATGCCGTGGCACAAGTACACCGGTTCTTTCGGCCGGACCATTTCCATCGAGCACTACGGCGCCTCTGCTCCTGCGAGCGAACTCTTTGAGAAATTTGGTTTCACCACTGCAGCGGTTGTTGAAGCGGCAAAGGAATCGTTCGCGGCCGTAAAGAAGTAGACCTCCAGGACTGGATAAGGAGTAATCATGAACCACATTTCCGAACTCGCCCAACTGGGAACCTCAACCTGGCTCGATGATCTTTCTCGCGAGCGCCTAGTTTCGGGCAATCTCAAGGAGATAATTTCCGCTAAGTCCATCGTGGGAGTTACCACCAACCCGGCGATCTTCGCCGCGGCGATGACCAACGGCACCGCCTACGACGCCGAGCTTTCCACGTTGAAGGAGGCCAAGGCCACCGCCGATGAAGCGGTGTACGCATTGGCCATCGAGGACGTCAAGAATGCCTGCGACCTCTTTGCGGATATCTACTCCTCTACTAACGGTGCGGATGGCCGCGTGTCCATCGAGGTCGATCCACGCATTTCTGATGATGCTACCGCCACCCTTGAGCAGGCGCGTGAGCTGTGGAACAAGGTTGATCGTCCCAACGTGATGATTAAGATTCCGGCCACGACCGGCTCCCTTCCGGCCATCGAAGATGCCCTGGCGGAGGGAATCAGCGTCAACGTCACCCTTATTTTCTCCGTGGATCGCTACCGCGATGTCATTGAGGCTTTCCAGACCGGACTCAAGCGTGCCGCCGAAGCAGGCAAGGACGTCTCCACCATTCACTCCGTGGCTTCCTTCTTTGTTTCCCGTTTGGATACCGAAGTGGATAAGCGCTTGGAGGCTATTGGTAGCGAGATTGCTCTGGCACTGCGAGGTAAGGCGGGCGTCGCCAATGCGCAGCGCGCCTATGCGCTCTTCCAGGACGCCTTGCTTAACGACGCCGACTTGCCCGAGGGAGCCCACCTCCAACGTCCACTGTGGGCTTCTACCGGCGTAAAGAATCCGGAGTACCCAGCCACCTTGTACGTATCGGAACTGGCTGGACCGCATACGGTCAACACCATGCCAGAAAAGACCATCGATGCGGTTCTTTCCGAGGGCAACCTTCACGGCGACGCCCTGTCTGATAGCCGCGAGGCTGCAGAGGGCGTCTTTGCCCAGCTAGAAGAGGCCGGCATTGATTTCGATGATGTCTTTGCAGTGCTGGAGCGCGAGGGCGTAGATAAGTTTGTCGCTGCGTGGGAGGAACTGCTTGCTTCCATTCAGGAGCGACTCGCGTAAACTAGCCGTGTGACTTGTGCCCCGCCGAGAATTCGGCGGGGCATTCTGCCGCTAAAATATTAGCGAGCTTAAAGCCCATAAACTCAGGAAGGATTCTTCGTGACCGACTCAGCCGCTTGGGTCAACCCCTTGCGCAATGCCAGCGACAAGCGATTGCCGCGAATCGCAGGACCCGCGGGCATGGTCATCTTCGGCGTTACCGGTGACCTAGCATATAAAAAGCTACTGCCCGCCATCTACGACCTAGCGAGCCGTGGTCTCCTCCCCGCTGGCTTTACCCTTGTGGGTTATGGTCGTCGCGACTGGGACAAGGTCGCATTCTGTGACTACGTTCGCTCAGCCGTCATCGCTGGCTCACGTACCGAGTTCAATGAAGATGTCTGGCAGCATTTATCCCAAGGCATCGAATTTGTGCAAGGTTCCTTCGACGATGCTGGATTCGATCGCCTTTCGGCGCGTTTGGGCGAGCTTGATCGCGAGCGCGGCACCGGAAGCAACTGGGCATACTACCTTTCGGTTCCCCCGGAATTCTTCTCCAATATCTGCCACCAGCTGGAGCGGGTGGGCATGGCCAACTCCGTCGAGGACTCGTGGCGCCGGGTAATCATTGAGAAGCCTTTCGGCCACGATCAAGAGTCTGCCCGCAAGCTCAATGAGATTGTCAACGCCGTCTTCCCCGAGTCCGCGGTCTTCCGCATTGACCATTATTTGGGCAAGGAGACGGTGCAAAACATCATGGCTTTGCGCTTTGCCAATCAAATTTTTGAGCCCATGTGGAACGCCCACTACATCGATCACGTCCAAATCACCATGGCCGAAGATATTGGCCTGGGCGGCCGCGCTGGCTATTATGACGGCATCGGTGCGGCTCGCGACGTCATCCAGAACCACCTGCTGCAGCTTTTGGCTCTGGTTGCGATGGAAGAACCCTCCTCCTTCGAGCCCGAGGCCCTGCAGGCAGAGAAGGTCAAGGTGCTGCGCGCTACCCACGCCGTGCACCCGCTAAATAAGACCACTGCTCGCGGTCAGTACTCCGCCGGCTGGCAAGGCTCCGAGTTTGTCAAGGGCCTGCGTGAAGAAGAAGGCTTCGATCCAGAGTCCACGACGGAGACCTATGCAGCCTGCACCCTGGAAGTGAACTCTCGCCGCTGGGGAGGAGTACCCTTCTACCTGCGCACGGGCAAGCGCTTGGGCCGCCGCGTGACCGAGATTGCGCTGGTATTCAAGGCAGCGCCAAATCAACCATTCGTTGACGGCCAGACCGATGCGCTGGGACGAAACGCCGTAGTCATCCGCGTACAGCCGGATGAAGGTGTCACCATGCGCTTTGGCTCCAAGGTGCCCGGTTCCACCATGGAGGTCCGCGACGTCAATATGGACTTTGCTTATGCTGAGGCCTTTACCGAGGAATCTCCGGAAGCATACGAGCGACTGATTTTGGATGCCCTCCTCGATGAGTCCTCGCTCTTCCCCACCAACGAAGAGGTGGAACTTTCCTGGTCGATTTTGGATCCCATCATCGATTACTGGGCCGAAGCTGGTCAGCCGGAGGAATACCGCGCTGGCACATGGGGCCCGGAATCCGCCGATAGAATGTTGCGCCGCCGGGGCCACTCCTGGCGCCGCCCATAGGAGGGACGCAGACAATGATTATTCCATTGCCCAACACCACTACGCGTGAAATCTCCAAGAAGCTAGTAGAGGCCCAAGAGCATTACACCCTTACTACCGGCCGAGTACTTACCCTAATCGTGGCTGCCCGCGAGGACGATGATCTGGAAAACATCCTGGCCTCCGTGCGCGATGCCTCCCACGAGCACCCGTCGCGCGTTCTGGTCGTCGTGACGGGCGACCCGCAGGCAGATACCCACCTGGACGCGCAGCTTCGCGTGGGTGGTGAAGCGGGTGCTTCTGAGATGGTTATCATGAAGTTGCACGGCGCCTTGGCAAACCAGGACGAGGCGGTCGTTACTCCACTGCTGCTTCCCGATACCCCCTTGGTCGCCTGGTGGCCTACCTTGTGCCCGCCCGATCCAGCTTCCAGCTCGGTGGGTAAACTGGCTCAACGCCGCATCACCAACGTTGCCTATGACGGACGCGTCACTGGCGAAGATCTGCGCACCTTATCCGCCGGTTACACGCCGGGCGATTCCGATATGTCCTGGGCCGCCATCACTTTGTGGCGCGGGGTCGTAGCCTCCGCATTGGACCGCCATCCTCACGAGCCCGTGCAGTCCGTCGAGGTGGCGGGCCCTGCGGGCCACCCAGCGCCAGACTTCGCGGCCGGATGGCTCCTCGATCGTTTGGCAGTCCCCGTCCACCGCACTGTGACCGATTCTCAGGAGCTGCACTTCCCAGTGACCCACTTGCGGTTTAATCGGGAAACGAGCCACGTCGACGTTGATGTCGTCGACGAGCGCACGGTGCGTGTGTGCGTTCCAGGTTCCCCGGATTCCTTGGTGAGCCTTAGCAAGCGCTCCCAAGCTGAGGTTCTCTCTGAAGAATTGCGCCATCTGGATGCCGATAAGACTTATGCGCAAGCGCTCCGTGCGCTCGCCCAAGTAGACTACAGTAAGCAGTAAAACGGCTTAACTCTGATTCTTTGCAAAGGATAGCGATACCTCATGGTAACTCTTCACCGCGTAAGCGATGTGGATGACCTTATCTCCCAGGCCGCGCTGAAATTCGTGGATACCGTAGCGCGCATCCAAGCCGCCGGTGGCGGGCTCCACCACGATGGGGTCGCGCGAGTTGTCCTAACCGGCGGTGGCGCTGGAATTGGCGTTCTTCACGAGCTAGCTCGTTTGGATTTCGCGGCACAGCAACAAGGCGAGAATTTTCCCGCCCAACGCATCGATTGGTCGCGCGTTCACGTCTTCTTCGGCGATGAACGTAATGTACCCGTCTCTGATGCAGATTCTAATGAGGGTCAAGCACGCAGTGCCCTGCTCAACCACGTAGATATTCCAAACCAGAATATCCACGGTTTTGATCTGGGCGCGGTGTCTATGGAAGCCGCGGCGAGTGCGTATGAGCCAGAGCTGAAGGAATTTGCCCCGAACGGCTTCGACCTCCATCTGCTGGGCATGGGCGAAGAGGGCCATATCAATTCCTTGTTCCCCCATTCTGAGGCGGTTCGGGAACAAGAAGAGCTAGCTGTTCCCGTTCACGACTCTCCCAAGCCGCCGAGCGAGCGCATCACCCTTACTCTTCCCGCAGTCAACAAGTCTGATCGTATTTGGCTTCTTGTAGCAGGCGAGGCCAAGGCGGAAGCTGCCAAGCACGTCGTTGAAGGCGCTGAGCCTGAAGAATGGCCAGCTGCAGGCGTGCACGGTAAGGAAGAAACCATCCTCTTCCTTGCCGATGACGCCGCATCCGAGCTCTAGGCACGTCAGCCTAGCGTGCAGCCGAGCTGAACTTTTGGCTCGGCGCCAAGAAAAAGCGCCGGTACCGCTTCCCCACCTACAGTTCCCACAGGAAACCAGGAGGTTGGAAGCCGGTACCGGCGCTTTCGCTATTCCAGCTGGTGGCTTAAGCGAATGCCTGGATGAGGTTGAGGCCTACGATGCACGCAAGCCAGATAATTACCATGACCACGGTATAACGGTCCAGGTTCTTTTCCACGACGGTCGAGCCGGACAGGTTCGACTGCACGCCACCGCCAAAGAGGCTGGACAGGCCACCACCTTTACCCTTGTGCAGCAGCACGAAGATGGACATCAAAATAGCTGCGATGACCAAGATGATTTCCAGTGCCAAGACCATGAGGATAATCCTTATTTCTAACGTGCGCCCTGCGGTTGACTCTCGCCACCCGCTAGCGCGGAATCGTACTTTTAGGCTTCGCGTACAGCGAAGCAATCACACCGGCCCACTGTACACGATGGCGCGGGCTGGAACCATTCCAACCCGCGCCTTAGCGCGAACCTGTGACGGGTGATAACTCCTGTTAGCTCAGGGCATTAGCTGCGTTGGCGGCCAACTTGGCAAACTCCTCGCCGACCAAGGAAGCGCCACCGATAAGGCCGCCGTCGACGTCAGGCTTGCTGACGATCTCTGCAACGGAATCAACCTTGACGGAACCACCGTAGAGAATGCGGATACCTGCAGCAACCTCCTCGCCTGCGAGCTCCGTTACGAGCTCACGGATGGCGGCGCAGACTTCCTGGGCATCGTCTGCGGAGGCAACCTTGCCGGTGCCAATCGCCCAAACTGGCTCGTAGGCGATGACAGTCTTGGCAAGCTGGTCTGCGCTCAGGCCGGCCAAAGAATTGCGGGTCTGGTTAACCACGTAGTCCACATGGGTACCGGCCTCGCGTACAGCCAACGGCTCGCCTACGCACACGATGGGGCTGATGCCATTGTCCAATGCTGCAGCTGCCTTCTCTGCAACGAGCTTATCGGTCTCGCCGTGGTACTGACGGCGCTCCGAGTGGCCCACAACCACCCAGCTGCAGCCGAGCTTGGCCAACATCTTGCCAGATACTTCACCAGTGAATGCGCCGGACTCGTGCTTAGAAATGTCCTGCGCACCGTAGGTGACCTGCAGCTTGTCGCCCTCTACCAGCGTTTGGATAGTGCGGATATCAGTAAACGGGACCATGTAGGCCACGTCGACCTTCTCGTAGTAGTCCTTTGGCAGGGAAAAGGCGAACTTCTGAACGGAGCCGATGGCCTCGACGTGGTCGAGGTTCATCTTCCAGTTACCTGCGATAAGTGGGGTGCGTGCCATGAATTTTTCCTCTCTTTCTGGCAAATTAAGAAGGCAGTTTTAGGCTTCCAGGACAGATACGCCCGGAAGCTCCTTGCCCTCGAGGTACTCGAGGGAGGCGCCGCCGCCGGTGGAGATATGGCTGAAGCCATCCTCGTCCAAGCCAAGCATGCGCACGGAGGCAGCGGAGTCGCCGCCACCAACGACGGAGAAGGAACCGTTCTTTGCGGTGGCGTCGATAATAGCCTGCGCTACACCAGCAGTACCCTTGGAGAAAGCTTCCATTTCGAATACGCCCATCGGGCCGTTCCAGAAGACGGTCTTGGAGGAAGCAAGCACCTCTGCAAACTTTTCCACAGACTTTGGTCCAATATCCAGGGACATCCAGCCTTCAGGGATGCTATCGAGCTCGACCACCTGGGTCTCTGCATCCGCTGCGAACTTGCTTGCAGCAGCGAGGTCAACCGGAAGCACCAGCTTGTCGCCAAAGCGCTCGAGCAGGTCCTTGCAGTTTTCGATCTGATCTTCTTGCAGCAGGGACTCTTGGACGTTATAGCCCTTGGCGGCCAGCAGGGTGTAGCACATGCCGCCACCAATGATGACCTTGTCTGCCTTGTCGGCCAGTGCTTCAATCACGCCGAGCTTATCCGAAACCTTGGCGCCGCCGAGGACAACCACGTACGGGTGCTCCGGCTCCTTGGCTACGGTGGACAGAACCGACAGTTCCTTTTCTACGAGCTTGCCTGCGTAAGCCGGCAGGCGCTTAGCGACGTCATACACAGATGCCTGCGCACGGTGGACAACGCCAAAGCCATCAGAAACAAAAGCGCCGTTATCGGCTGCCAGAGCAACGAGCTCGTCAGCGAACTGGCCGCGCTCAGCCTCGTCCTTGGAGGTCTCACGGGGGTCGAAGCGGACGTTTTCTACCAACATCACATCGCCATCGTTGAGGCCGTTGGCACGCTCATGAGCGTCTTCTCCGGTGACGTCGCCTGCTAGGGCAACGTACTGGTCAAGCGCTTCAGACAACGCTTCAGCTACGGGAGCCAAAGAGAACTTAGGGTTTACCTCACCCTTTGGACGACCCAGGTGTGCGGAAAGAATGACCTTTGCGCCACCTTCTACCAGTGCCTTGATGGTCGGAAGGGAAGCGTTAATACGTCCGGGATCGGTAATGTTTCCCTCTTCATCAAGTGGAACATTGAAGTCAGAGCGGACGAGGACGTGGCGGGATTCGACGCCCTCCTTGAGAAGATCGTCAAGAGTCTGGAAAGCCATTATTTACTCCTTAAACAATTCGGACGGGTTAAAAGGCTATAGATATAAGAATACCGGCGGCGACGCAGCGCCGTTTAGGCTTGCATCGCGGCCGGATCCTCATTGCTAGAGCTCTAGTTTAGAGCTTGTCTGCCACCAGGTTGGTCAGTCGAACGAGCTGGGAGGTGTAGCCCCACTCGTTGTCGTACCAGCCCAGAACCTTGACCAGGTTGCCGTTGGAAACCTTGGTCATGCCGGAGTCGAAGATGCAGCCGTGCGGGGAGGTAACAATGTCGGTGGAAACCAGCGGATCCTCGGTGTATGCGAGGGTGTCCTTGAGCTCGCCCTCAGCAGCTTCCTTCAAGGCAGCGTTGATTTCCTCGGCAGTGACGTCGCGGGAAGCGGTGAAGGTCAGGTCGGTAGCGGAGCCGGTGATAACCGGAACGCGCATTGCGTAACCATCCAACTTGCCGTCCAGCTCAGGCAGAACCAGGGATACGGCCTTAGCAGCGCCAGTGGAGGTAGGCACCATGTTTACTGCAGCGGCACGGGCGCGGCGCGGGTCCTTGTGCGGAGCGTCCTGGATGCGCTGGTCGCCGGTGTAAGCGTGAACGGTGGTCATCAGGCCCTTTTCAATGCCGAACTTATCATTGAGAACCTTTGCCATCGGTGCCAGGCAGTTGGTGGTGCAGGATGCTGCAGAGATGACGTTGTGGTTTGCCGGATCATAGGTGTCAGAGTTGACGCCGTAGACGAAGGTTGCGTCTACTTCCTTGCCCGGGGCGGAGATGATGACCTTCTTGGCGCCAGCCTCGAGGTGAGCCTTGGCGTCGTTGCCGTTGGTAAAGCGGCCGGTGGACTCGATGACGAGGTCTACGTTGTACTCGCCCCACTTGAGCTGCTTCGGGTCCTTTTCTGCGGTTACCACGATGCGGTGACCATTAACGGTAATGGACTCATCGTCGTGAGTAATTTCGCCATCGAAGCGGCCCAGCACGGAGTCGTACTTCAGCAGGTTAGCCAGCGTGCCGTTGTCGGTCAGGTCGTTTACTGCAACAACTTCGAGGTTGTTGTCACCCTGAGCGACTGCACGGAAAAAGTTACGGCCAATGCGGCCAAAGCCATTGATACCTACGCGGATAGTCACTGTATTTCTCCTCAAAGAGTCGAGTAAATGTGTGTACGGGTATGTGCGCGGGTCCTTCGATGAAGTCTGTGTTTGAGAAGCGCCCGAGCGTTTTCCCTTACATGGCCGATACTACCGAGCGTTTTTTGTCATCGCAGGCTCCCAACGACCTTAAGAACTAGTAGATGACAGACTTTCCAAAAGCGCGTACACTTTTTCCGATCCTTTTTATTTCCCACATATAAAACCGCTGGATAAGCCCGAACACGTGGGTTTATGTTAGGTTTACCCTGTTACCATGAGATATATCACTACTACACTTTAGGGGTTGCGCCCGCCTCTGTCCGATCGGACATTGAGAAATGCTGCCGCTGACTCCCATCAAGACGACCGTATTGTCTCCGTGACGCCCACCGCACGATATGCTTTCCTTACTCACTGGCTCACAAAGCGTTTAAGGCAAACCCTGCCTGCTCTAGCGCCACCGTTGGTCACCGTGAGAATGCTTCATGTGCCCGTAATTTCCTACGGGCAAGACCACCGTAGAAACCAAGGACTTCTCTTGTTCGAAATAAATACCTCTGCTGTGGGTGACAGCCTCGGGCTTACCGCCCTGGTGGCGATTCTCCCGCTCATTGCATTCTTTATCATGCTGCTAGGCGTAAAGGCACGCGCGCATACTTCTGGCGCCGTTGCCCTGGCAGTATCCCTCATTATTGCCATCGCCGGCTTCTCCATGCCGGTAGATATGGCTTTGTCCTCCGCCGTACGTGGCGGGCTATTCGGGCTCCTACCCATTGTCTGGGTCATCATTACCGCAATCTGGTTCTATGAAATCACCGTAGCTTCCGGGCGCTTCGAGGACCTGCGCAAGACCTTTGACCTTTTGGGTGACGGCGATATTCGCATCCAGGCTATCCTCATCGCCTTCTGTTTTGGCGGTTTGTTGGAGGCCCTCGCCGGTTTTGGTGCCCCCGTAGCCATTACCGCGACCATGATCATGGCCCTCGGCGTGAAGCCACTGCGCGCGGCTACAGTAGTTCTGATTGCTAATACCGCTCCGGTTGCTTTTGGCGCGGTTGGCATCCCGGTAACCACTGCGGGCGAGGTTGCCGGTCGCAGTGCCGAGCAAACCCACGACATTGCAGCACTTATCTCCTTGCAGGTGCTGCTCATCGCCGCCATCGTGCCATTCCTCATCGCCTTCATCTTGGATGGCTTCCGCGGTGTCAAGGAAACTGCCCCGGCCGCTGCCGTGATTGGCATTTCCTTCGCGTTGGCTCAGTGGATGGCTGCGACTTTCTTTGCGTACCAGCTCACCAACGTCATCGCCTGCATCGTCTCTTTGGGCTGCGCTTTCGCCTTCCTCCGGGTATGGAAGCCGAAGGGCGTCAAGGAGTTGCGCGAGCGTCTCGAGCTTCCTGCCGCTGAGTCCACCACCGATCTCAACGGACGCCGTATCTGGATGGCGCTGCTTCCCTACGCCGTAGTGACCGTTGTCTTTGCCGTGGCCACCGCCGCCCCCGCTATTTTCGGATTCCTCAAGCTCCATTTTGCCTGGCCTTTGCTTGATGACGCGATTGTCGACGCCGACGGCAATCTCATGGATACCAGCTTCAGCTTCAATGTCTTTGGCAATCCAGGTACGCTCCTGCTGCTCTCGGGCATTATCGTTGCGGTTGTCTACCACTACTTCAATGAAAATGGCCGCTACAGCCTAAGCTTTGGGCAACCGGTGAGCGCCTTTGGGGACGTCGTCAGCCGCATGAAGTTCTCGGCTCTTACCATCATCTTGGTGCTAGCCTTGGCCTACACGATGAACTACTCCGGCCAGACTATTGCTATTGGTGAGTTCGTCTCTTCTGCCGGCAGCATCTTTGCGCTCTTTGCTCCAGTCCTGGGCTGGATTGGTACCGCGGTTACTGGCTCCGATACGTCTGCTAATGCCCTCTTTGCCAACCTGCAGGTTGCAGCGGCAGAGCGAATCAGCGTGAATCCTGACCTCATGCTCGCGGCCAATACCGCAGGCGGCGTTGTGGGCAAGATGATCTCCCCGCAGTCCCTTGCAATTGCGGCTACCGCCGTCAATATGGAGGGCAAGGAATCAGTCATCCTGAAGAACGTAGTGGGCTACTCCGTGGCCTTCCTGGCCTTTGTATGCGTCATCGTGTTCTTGATGACCAACGTCCTAGGATTCCTCGTGCCCTAGTTCTTTAGCGCTTCTGGCTAGCCGGTTGTGCACCTGCTAGCCGGGAAGGCACTAAAAATCTCCCCGCAGCTGCGCCTACCGCTTTGGTATCCGCACTGCGGGGAGTTTTTAATGTAGGTGATTGCGAGGGTCAGGATTCGTTGAAGAGGTCATCTGTAATCGCTTGGTTGGTATCGGGGATATCCAGCTCCTCGGCTCGCTTATCGGCCATCGACAGCAAGCGGCGAATACGCCCAGCTACTGCGTCCTTGGTCATAGGAGGCTCGGCCAAGCGTCCCAGCTCTTCTAGAGATGCCTCGCGGTGCTGAACTCGCAAGCGGCCCGCGTCTGCCAAGTGCTCAGGAACATCGTCACCTAAGATCTCCATGGCGCGGTCAACGCGCGCTGCTGCGGTAACCGCAGCGCGAGCAGAGCGCCGAAGGTTGGCGTCATCAAAATTGTCCAAGCGCCGAGACGTATCGTGCGCCTCCCGCTTAACTCGCTTCTTTTCCCAGCTCAATCGAGTCTCCTGAGCACCCATACGCGTAAGAAGCGCCCCGATAGCATCACCATCGCGTACAACGACGCGATCTTCACCGCGAGTTTCCTTGGTCTTCGCAGAGATACCAAGGCGGCGGGCGCAGCCCACCAGTGCCAACGCAGCCTCTTGGCACGGGCAGGTAACTTCCAGCGCGGAAGAGCGGCCTGGCTCCGTGAGACTGCCATGGGCAAGGAAGGCTCCGCGCCATGCTGCTTCGCTATCGGCCACGGTGCCGGAGATGACCTGCGGCGGCAAACCCACTACTGCATGACCGGAGCGGGTGATAAGGCCCAGCCGACGAGTCAGCTCTTTCGCACCGGTGGAGATACGGACCGTTACACGAGTCTTCTTGGTGGTTCCTGCCGGGCCGGCAACATGGCTATCGGCAGTGATCCCATAGAGGTCATCGAGAGCGTTCATGAAGCGCCGCGCAATGGCGTGGCTTTCTAGCTCCAGCTCATAGGACATGCTGTCACCGGAAACATCTAGTTCGCCGGCGAATCGCAACATCGCCGCCAGTTCGGCAGCGCGAGCGGACTGGCGTGGCACGACGACAGCCGTCAATTCTTCTTTGACCTGGTCGGTCAATGGTGTGGTCACCTAGTTCGCCCCATTTCTATTCTCACAGTCACAAAGTACGCATACCGGCTAGAGCCATTGCTTCCAGCCCAGTGCGGTGAAAGGATTTCTGACATCATACCGCGCGGGCTCGATCGCCGCGCAGTCGGTCGAGTGCGGCCGCTCGCACGATACCGCGGTGAATTAGCGCCGGTTCTAATCGCGAGTGCTGCGATAGTCCGAATATAGGTCCAAGAGCGCCGCAGACAGCTTTTCCGGATCGTGCTTATTGATGCTGCGACCATTGGCATCAACTTGGCTCACATCCGCGAAGGTAGCGCGAGCGCCTAGGGACTGCGCGGCGCGCTGAATATAGACGCGCTCACTATCGGTGGGCAAAGCCGCCTCGTCCACCAAAATACGGTCAATCCGCAGATCAGGGGCGTGCTGCGCGAGCACGTGCAAGTGACGCTCTGCGGAGAAGCCATGAGTTTCGCCCGGCTCGGCCGAAAGGTTCAAAACAACGACGCGCAACGCATCGGAAGCAGAAATCGTATCCACTACCTGCGGGACGAGAGTATGCGGCAATACCGAGCTAAACCACGAGCCTGGGCCGATGGTAATGAGATCCGCGCGCTGGATGGCATCGAGGGCATCCGGATTCGCGCTGGGTCGTTCGGGCACGATGCGCACGCGCCGCACCTGGCCCGGTGTGGAAGCGACCGCAACCTGGCCGCGGACCTGGCGCATGACACGGGGGTCGTCGTCAAGCCCGGCAACATCCGCCTCAATCTCTAAGGCCTGATTGACCACTGGGAAAACTCGCCCCTGGGAATTAGTAAGTTCTGCGATGGTATCCAGCGCAGCTTGATAATCGCCGAGCACATCCGTTAATCCCGCAATCATCAGATTGCCTACCGCATGCCCTGCCATAGCGCCATTGCCACCGAAACGGTGTTGCAAGGTTCGCGCCCACAAGTCCCCCACTGGGTCACTATTGGCCAAGGCAGCCAGCGCCATGCGCAAGTCACCCGGGGGAATAATTTCCAGCTCGCGGCGCAAACGGCCAGAGGAACCGCCATCATCCGCGACGGTAACGATGGCAGAAATATCGGCCGCCTCGCTAAAGCGTGCGGACAGAAGGGTTTGATAAAGTCCATGGCCGCCGCCGAGGCAGACCATGTGTGAAGGATTGGTCATAAAAGCGTTAAAACTCCTGTGCTCTAACCTCGTGCGATATCCCTATGCAAGGTGCTGACGTCCAAGGTGTCATTGTCCCGCAGGCGCGCCGCTATAGCCTCTGCGATGGCGACGGAGCGGTGGTGGCCGCCCGTGCAACCGACGCCAAGCGTGATGAAGTTTTTCCCCTCATGGCGGTAGCCATCCAGCATGGTAGAAAACATCTGCAAGAAACTATCCACGAACTCCTGCGCCGCTGGCTGCGAGAGCACATAGTGGGCAACCGGTTCATCCGTGCCGCGGTATCCCCGCAGTTCTGGAACCCAATAGGGGTTGGGCAGGAAACGCACGTCTACCACTAAGTCAGCATCGCGGGGCGAGCCATTCTTAAATCCAAAGGACTCAACGGTGACATGTTGCTTTTCATTTTGCATCTCACCAAAGGCCGCCTCAATGGCGCGGCGGAGATCATGAATGGATAGGTTCGTCGTATCGATAATGATATCCGCATGGGAACGCACGTCTGCCACCGCCCGACGCTCGCGTTGGATACCTACTTTGAGCGTGTCCCCCTCCTGCAGTGGGTGGGTGCGACGCACCGAATCAAATCGGCGAATGAGCACATCATCACGAGCATCCAAAAAGAGCACGGTGGGCTTCATATTTAGTTCCGTAAGCTCATCCATAATCTCTAACAGAGACCCTGGAAACATGCGCGAGCGCACATCTGTTACGGCTGCTACCTTGCCCACCGGAGTCCCCTCTTGGTTGCACAGCTTGAGCAGGTCAACAATGGCGCGAGGCGGAATATTGTGGGCCACGTAGTAGCCCTTATCCTCAAACACTTTGGCAGCGGAACTCAACCCGCCGCCGGACATGCCGGTTATCAAAATGGGTGGAGTTTCGAAATGCGTCATGCCCAACAGTCTAGCGCTTTAGGATTCGCCGCTTCTAGGAGAATTCCACTTAGTTGCCCGAAGAATCATGCAAACTCTCGTAGACGGTCTGGGCCAGTTTTGGACCGAAGCCGTTTACCTCGCAGATCTCATCCACAGTGGCGGCCTTGAGCTTCTTCACCGAACCGAAATGCTTAACCAGATCGGTGCGCCGCTGCGGTCCCAATCCCGGCACGGAATCAAGAACTGAGGAACGCATCCGCTTTGAGCGCTGCTGCCGGTGGTAAGTAATGGCGAAGCGGTGGGCTTCATCGCGAATCTGCTGCAAGAGGAATAGCGCTTGCGAGTTTCGCGGCAGAATCACCGGCTCATCATCGCCGGGAACCCAGATTTCCTCGAGACGCTTGGCCAGGCCCACCAGGGTTACATCCACGATTCCTAACTCATCAAATACCTCTTGAGCTGCGGCCACCTGGGGCGCGCCGCCATCCACAATGAAAAGCTGCGGTGGATACGCAAAGCGGCGACCTGCTTCGGCGGATTCTTCCGCCACCTTCTCCTCTGCAAAGGACGACTCTTCTACTTCCTCATCCGGATGGGCCAGCTTATCTTGCTTGTGGCGCTTAAACCTACGGCGCGTAATCTCTGCGATAGAACCGACGTCATCCGAGCGGCCATCACCAGCCGCCTCCTTGATGCGGTAGCGCCTATAGTCCGACTTCTTGGGCAGGCCATCTTCAAAGACCACCAGGGAAGCAACCACATCTGTGCCTTGAATGTGGGAGATATCAGTACATTCGATGCGCAATGGGGCTTGCTCCATGCCCAGAGCTTCTTGAATATCCTGCAAGGCCGCCGAGCGTGCGGTGAGGTCTCCTACCCGCTTGAGCTTATGCTGGCGCAACTGCTCCTTGGCGTTTTTCTCCACCGTGGCCATAAGCTGCTTTTTATCGCCGCGCTGGGGAACGCGCAGGTCCACCTGGGCACCGCGCAGCTCCTCCAACAACGCGACGACCTGCTCCGGTTCATCCGGCAGGGCCTGAACCAAAATCTGGCGTGGAATAACCTGCACGCGGCGGGATTTCATGTGCGATTCTTGGTCCACCCCGCGCCGCTTCACGTCCGCGGCGAGCGCAGCGTCTTCCTGCGCTTCTTGCTTCTCACGCTCTACTGCATCGGAATAGAACTGGATGAGGAAGTTCTGTACCAATGCTGGCAGCGCGGGATCAGGCTGCCCCTCTTCCAAGGGCTCTGAGCTTGCCTGATCGCCGGCGCGTTCGACTACCCAACCGCGCTGACCACGAATGCGCCCATCGCGGACATGGAAGATCTGCACCGCTGCCTCAAGTTCATCGGAGTTAAAAGCAATGAGATCAGCATCCGTGCTGTCTGTAAAGACCACGGCCTGCTGTTCCATGATCTTGTCAATCGCGCCTAAGTCATCGCGCAGGCGCGCCGCGCGTTCGAACTCTAGGTTCTCGGCGGCCTGCTCCATGTCCTGGGTGAGTTTGCGGCGCACTGAACCGGTGTTGCCATTCATGAAGGACACGAGATCGTTGACCGTCTCGCGGTGGTCTTCCTTGCTTACTCGGCCAATGCAGGGTGCATCGCACTTGCCAATGTACCCCAAAAGGCACGGACGCCCGAGCCGCTCATGCCGGTTATACACACCCTTCGAGCAGGTGCGCATGGGAAAGACGCGGGTAAGCAAGTCCAAGCTTTCGCGCACGGCCCAAGCATGGGAATAGGGGCCGAAATAGCGCACGCCCTTGCGCCGCGGGCCACGGTAGAAAAAGGCGCGAGGGACCGTCTCCCCGACCGAAACCGCGAGCATAGGATAGGTTTTATCATCGCGGTACATGACGTTGAAGTGTGGATCAAAGCGCTTGATCCACGTGTACTCCAACTGCAAGGCTTCCACTTCGCTGGCAACTACCGTCCACTCCACCGAGTTGGCGGTGAGCACCATTTGGCGAGTACGCGGGTGCAGTTGCGTGATGTCCTGAAAATAGTTAGACAACCGAGCGCGCAGGTTCTTGGCTTTGCCCACGTAGATAACGCGGCGGTTTTCATCGCGGAACTTATAGACGCCCGGGTCGGTGGGAATGGTTCCCGGAGCTGGGCGGTAGGTGGTGGGGTCAGCCAATTGTTAATCCTGGGGCATGTACTTGGCTTCCACGTCGCGGAAGCGGCGGACGTTGTCAATGACGGTGTCCTTATCGCCGGACTGCAACGCCCAGACGGGAACG
Organism: Corynebacterium sp. MSK195; assembly: GCF_030228885.1. Taxonomy (NCBI): domain Bacteria; kingdom Bacillati; phylum Actinomycetota; class Actinomycetes; order Mycobacteriales; family Corynebacteriaceae; genus Corynebacterium; species Corynebacterium sp. MSK195. The sequence continues at coordinate 189,816 of NZ_JASPGT010000004.1, forward strand.
AACTCGAACTCGGGCAGCTCAAGGCGTGCCATACGCTGGCCTACGGGGAAGGAAAGTCCGTAGACCACCTGCCACGGATAAAAGCGGGTGCCCACGATATTGCGGACCTCTACTCCATCCTCATTTGCGCGCAAGCGTGGACGGTTAAGAGCGATCCAGGACAAAACGGAAATGAGAACACCAACGCCAGGGAAGGCGAATTTGTCGATGGTAGTCACGTGCGCACCGGTAAAAGACACATCCAAGGTGATTCCCATGAAGATATGGATGGCCAGAACGAGGATCACCCAGGCGATAGCCACCTTGCGCAAGAAGGGCGAGGTCGCCGTAAATTCCCACGGTTTAGAGGTGGTCTGTGCGAAGGGATCGGCACTGGTATAGGCCAATACTTCGGCGTCGCTAAGCTGGCGGCTGTGCTGCGGATTCTTTGGGGCCTGCGCCTCGTTCATGTGCATACTCCTTTGGGGCGCGCCCCGCCAGCCACCTTGGTGGTCAAGCATCGGGCGCTGACGCATTGCTAGAGGTTACTTCTGTGCTGCGTTTAGTGTACGCAACTGCAGCGCGGTATCTAAAGCCGCAATCATGGCTTCGGCGCCCTTGTTTTCTACCGAGTCTGCAAATCCGGCGCGGTCGATAGCTTGCTGCTGGTCGTTAACGGTCAGGACGCCGTTAGCTACCGGGGTGGATTCATCGAGGGAGATGCGGGTCAGCGCCTGGGTGACGGAATCGCATACGTAGTCAAAGTGCGGGGTGCCGCCACGGATAACGCAGCCTAGTGCCACCACGGCATCGTAGGCGCGGGCTGCTGCTTGGACGACAACGCCAAGTTCCAGGGCACCTACAACTCGGTATTCGGCAACCTCGGCACCATTATCGGTAGCGGTCTGCACTGCCTGGGCATGGAGCTGGTCGCAAATTTCTGCGTTCCACGTAGCAGTAACCACGGCAACGCGCAGTCCGCTGCCATCTACCTGGGCAATATCAGGTAGTCCTTCTTTACTCATCGCTATCCTTTCGATTGGACGTCAAAGTTCTACTTATGTTCGGCGTCCCACTGGGCAACCTGCGGAAGGTCGTGGCCCATGCGGTCGCGTTTAGTACGCAGGTAGTCAATATTATCCGCGTGGGCAGGGGTTGCCAGCGGCGTGTGGTGGCTGGCGTCCACTCCAAAGCCACTCAGCCCCTCGCCCTTATGCGGATTATTGGTTAAGAGGTTTGCGGATTCTATGCCGAGATCGCGAAGGATCTGCCCGGCCACGGAATACTCGCGGGCGTCCTCGGGCAGTCCCTGCTCCAGGTTGGCATCGACGGTATCCATGCCCGAATCCTGCAGGCGGTAGGCCTTCAACTTATGCAGAAGTCCGATTCCACGGCCCTCTTGACCGCGCAGGTAGATGACCACGCCGCGGCCTTCTTGGCTGATAAGGCGCATGGACTCGTGCAGTTGGGGCCCGCAATCGCAGCGCCGTGAGCCAAAGGCATCACCAGTTAGGCATTCGGAATGGACGCGCACCATGACGTCGCGTGCGCCGCGCAGTTGGGCGGGATCCCCTGCGACCAATGCAACGTGTTCCTGCCCGTCTACCTCATGGCGGTAACCGATGGCGGTGAAGTGGCCGTATTCGGTGGGGAGCTCGGTGGTTACCTGGCGGGTGACCTGCGTTTCATTATGGCGGCGCCACTCGATGAGCTGCGCGATAGAGATCATGGAGAGTCCATGCGTATCGGCAAAGCGACGCAACTCTGGTGAGCGCGCCATGTCCGTGGGGTCATCTTCGGAGACGATCTCGCACAGCACACCGGCCGGGCGCAGGCCCGCCAAGCGCGCCAGATCAATGGATGCCTCAGTATGTCCGTCCCGCTCCAGAACGCCGCCTGGGCGGGCACACAGCGGCACGACGTGGCCTGGGCGGGTGAATTCGCCGGGCGTGGTGTTTGGGTCTGCCAGACGCCGGATGGTTTCTGCGCGCGAGGTCGCAGAAATACCGGTACTACCCGTCGCTGCATCCACGGTCACCGTGTAGGCGGTGCCGCGAACATCCTGGTTGACCGCCAGCATCGGCGGTAGGTTCAGCCGGTTGCAATCTTCTGGCAGCAAGGGTGCACAGATATATCCAGAGGAATAGCGCACCATGAAGGCCACAAGTTCCGGGGTGGCTAGCTCTGCGGCGAAAATCAGATCGCCTTCGTTTTCGCGATCCTCATCGTCGATGACAACAACCGGCTTACCAGCGGCGATATCCGCGATGGCCTGGTCGATGGAATCTAGACGGATGGAATTCTCACTCGCGCTCATAAGGTAGCAGTCTAGTCCTTAGCCTCAGGGGGTTTAGCTTCGGGGTGAAGCATCTTTTCTACATACTTGGCCAGCACATCCACCTCGAGGTTTACCTCTCCTCCCACCGGCAAGGCGCCGTGAATGGTATCGCGCAAAGTGGTGGGGATAAGGGATACTTCGAACCAGTCGGGGCCCACGGCGCTCACGGTCAGCGAGGTGCCGCTCACGGCAATAGAGCCTTTTTCCACGACGTACCGGGCAAGCTCGGATGGCAAGCTAAACCGCAGCACATCCCAATTCTCGGAGCTAGTTCGGCTCTGCAGCGTAGCGGTACCGTCCACGTGTCCTTGCATGATATGCCCACCCAGCCGGGTGGTGGGAAGCAGTGCCGGTTCGACATTGACCGGATCTCCCTCGGCAAGGCGCCCCAGTGCGGTGCGGTCCAGGGACTCCTGCATCACATCCGCACAAAAAGTATCCGCAGACAGATCCGCCACGGTAAGGCATACGCCGTTAATGGCAATGGAATCACCCAGTGCGGCCTCCGCGACGGTACGCGGGGCACGAATGCTCAGGCGCAGCGCGTCTGCGTGCGGTTCCATTGCCTCCACGGTGCCCAACTCTTGTACTAGCCCAGTAAACACTTCCAACCTTTCTCGCTCACTGCTATGTCCAGCGTCTAGCGCACGTACTCAATAAGAACGTCATCACCCAGCGCCTTCATTCCCACCCGGCGGAAACGGGTGGCCTCTGCCAGCGTCTGAGTCACGGGGTGCGCGAGTACACCGCGGCCCTCGCCTAGCAAGAGTGGCGCAATATAGGCGGAGATAGCATCCACCAAGTCGGCCTTGAGGAAGCTGCTAGCCAGGCCTGCGCCTCCTTCCACGAGGACGTCGCGGGCACCGGTGGCGTAGAGCTCGTAGAGAGCTTCTTCGATGCTCTCGTACTGCTCGTACCCCAACTCGCGCAGGTGGCTTGCCGCATCGCCCGCCGATGCCAAATCACGCTTGCCAATAACCACCCGGCGTGGTTGGTGCGCGCGCAAGCTGCCGTCGTTAAAGCGCGCGGTGAGCGAGGGATTATCAGCCAGCGCCGTGCCGGTGCCCACCACGATGGCATCGCGGTGCGCCCTATCGGCATGCACCCAGTCGCGCGCTTCCTCGCCCGTAATCCATTGGCTGGTTCCATCGGCCGCGGCCGTGAAACCGTCCAGCGTTTGCGCGAACTTCAAGGTGACGTGGGGCCGTTGGGTGCGCACGGCGAATAGCCATGGCACCAAAGCATCCTCGGCGTGCGGGGGCTTTTCTAGCTTGGCGACGTCCACTCCAGCCTCCGCCAACACTTCTGCTCCACCCGCAGCCTGCGGGGTGGGATCGGCGTGGAGGTAGTACACGCGAGCCACGCCGGCATCGATAAGCGCCTGCGCGCAGGGACCCGTGCGGCCGGTATGCGCGCAGGGTTCCAAGGTGACCACGGCCGTGGCCCCGCGTGCTTTACCTCCGGCCTCCTGCAACGCCATGACCTCGGCATGCGCGCCTCCCACGGGCTGGGTGGCGCCGACGCCCACAACCTCCCCAGCTGGGGACACGATGACCGCGCCTACCGGTGGGTTAGGGCTCGTGGTTCCACGAACTTCAGCACCCGCGGCCATTGCGCGCAATAGCGCTGCGGAGAGAGTGCTGTTCTGGTTCTCCGCGGCCATCAGGCACCAGCCGCCAGATCACGCAGCTGCTTGACGACGCCGGCGGGATCGTCCGACTTGAATACGGCTGAGCCTGCCACGAAAGCGTCGCAGCCCGCCTCGGCGGCTGCTTTGATGGTCTCTGGTGAAATGCCGCCATCGATCTCGATGACGGTATCAAGGCCCTGTTCATCAATCGCACGGCGCAGCTTACGGACCTTCTCCAGCATCTCCGGCATGAACTTTTGCCCGCCGAAGCCAGGCTCGACAGACATCACGAGCACCTCATCGAAATGGTGCAGCTTGTCCAACCACGGCTCGATGGCGGTGCCTGGCTTGATGGAAAAGGCCGCGCGCACACCCAAATCGCGAATGCGCTTGGCCAAGTTCACTGCCGCCTGGTCATCGGCGACGGCCTCCACGTGGAAGATAATCGTATGCGCGCCCGCCTTGGCATAGGTCTCCACCCACTTTTCGGGTTCCTCAATCATGAGGTGGACATCTAGTGGCTTATCGGTGCTGCGATGGACCGTGGCCGTGAGATCTGGGCCGAAAGACAGGTTGGGCACAAAGTGCCCATCCATAATGTCCACATGGACCCAGTCTGCGGTATCAATCGCCGCTAGTTCCTCGCCCAAGCGAGCAAAATCGGCGGCCAGGATGGAAGGGGAAATAATCGGTGCGGACATGCCCACCAGTCTATCGCGATTAGTCGGCTGCGCGGCGAAGGGCCGCAAAGAACATGGCGTCGGTACCGTGCCGATGCGGCCACATCTGCACGGATTTCTCATGGCCTACATCGCCCATATCAGGAATGAGAGCATGTGCGTCGAGTTCTTCCGCGCCGAGTTCGCGCACAGCGCGGTCAACGATGCCCCGGGTTTCGCGCAGATCTGGCGAACAGGTGGAATAGATGACCACGCCACCTGGACGCACCAGGTTTAATGCGGAAGACAAGAGCTCGAATTGCAGCTGGTTGAGCTCGGTAATGTCAGACTCGGACTTGCGCCACCGCGCCTCGGGGCGGCGACGGAGGGCACCGAGGCCGGAACAGGGGGCATCGACAAGCACGCGGTCAAAGCCCTCTCCCACCCCGGGATTGCGGCCATCTGCCACATGGACGTCCACGGGTAAATCGCTGACCGTCTTTTCAATCAGCGCCGCTCGGTGCGGGGATACCTCCACTGCATCGACGTGCGCGGAGTCGATGCGGGCAAGCGCGCCCATCAATGCCGCCTTACCGCCGGGACCGGCGCAGAGATCCAGCCACCGGCCGGTATCCTCGCCCTCGAGGGGCGCCTCGCATACCGCGCGGGCAATCAGCTGCGAACCCTCGTCCTGGACGGCCGCCAATCCTTGGCGCACGGGTTCCAATTGGCCGGGGTCACCGGATTCCATGTACACCGCATAAGGGGAATAGCGCCCCTCCTCATTGCCGGTCATCAGGGCCAATTCCTCGGCCGAGATTTCCCCAGGGCGCGCCACTAGATGCACCGAAGGTCGATCCGAATCCGCCGCCAGGGCAGCCTCCAACTCCCCTAGGCCCAACACGCGGCTAAACGATTCCGCAATCCAGGTGGGGTGGGCATGCTTAAAGGCGATGCCGGCGATTTCCCCCTGTGGAGCGAGCTTGTCCAGCCAGGTCTTAGCTGGCGTGCGCGTAATGGTGCGCATGATGCCATTAGCAAAGCCCTTGGCTTTGACTTCACCGGCGGCTTCTACCAAACGAACGGTGGTATCAACCGCCGCGTGTGGCTCCACGCGGGTATAAAGAACTTGATAGGTGCCTAGGCGCAAGGCATCAACCACGGCTGGGGAAATGGCCTCGAGGCCGCGCGAAGAGCACTCTGCGATGACGGCATCAACTACGCCAAGGGTGCGCAGCGTCCCGTAGGTGATTTCGGTGGCGAAGGCGGCATCGCGCCCCTTGAGCTTTTGCTTGCGCAGCGCCTTGGGCAAAATGAGGTTGGCGAAAGCATCATCCTCGCTTACCCTGCGCACCACGTCGAAGGCGACCGCACGCGGCGCATCCACGCCCGCAGCCAGCGCGGCCTGAATCAGTCCGCTTTCCTGGCGCTTGCCGGGACGCTGGCCCTTAGCAGCAGCCTGCCGGCCACTGTGCTGCCCACCGCGGCTACCATGCTGCTGCCGTTGCGGGCGGCCGCCGCGACCCTTCACACCAGCGGATTTGTGGGAGTCCTGCGGCTTACCCGCCGGCGACTTATCCCCGGACTTGCTGCGGGAACGGAAACCACCACTCATTGAAACTTCACCTCGGCATCCTTGCCTAGTCCACGGGCCCAATCGGCCGCGTTCATCATCTTCTTTCCCGGAGGCTGGATTTTACCCAGCTGGACTGGCTGCGTACCGGTACCGATGAATACGGCCTTCTTGGCAATGTGCAGCTGCCCTGGTTCTAGTTCCTGTGGAACCGCCGCCTCATCTTTGAGGCTAACCGGTCCAATCTTCACGCGGGCCTCGTCCCACATGGTCCATGCACCCGGACCAGGCGTATGTGCGCGAATGTGCCGATCGATGGCAAATGCCGGTTGGGTCCACTCCACGCGGGCCTGCGCGGTAGAGATTTTCGGCGCATAGGTAGCCTCACCCTGCTGCGGTTGTGCCTCTAGCTGTCCCGCCGCTAAGCCATCCATGGTGGCCACGAGCAGATCGCCACCGGAATAGGCAAGGCGCGTCAACAGGTCATCAGCAGTATCGGTGTCTTTAATCTCCTCCGTCACGGTGCCGAGCACCGGGCCGGTATCAAGGCCCTCTTCGATGCGGAAGGTTGATGCGCCGGTCACGTCATCGCCTGCAGCAATGGCAGCCTGCACTGGTGCAGCACCGCGCCATGCCGGAAGTAAGGAAAAGTGCAGGTTTACCCAGCCATGCTGCGGCAGATCCAGCAGGTCCTTAGTCACCAGATTGCCGTAGGCCACCACCGGAATCGCCTCAGGCTGCAATTCCTTTAAGCGGGCGCGCAGCGCCTGCCCATCCTCCGAGTCCGGGCGCAGGGTGGTTGGGGTCAATACTTCAATGCCGTGTTCTTGGGCGAGCGCCTTCACTGGGCTCGGGTGAAGAGTGCGGCCGCGGCCCTTCTTCGCGTCTGGGCGGGTGATTACCGCCACCACCTCGTGCGACGAGGCAAGTAGCTTTTCCAAGGCCACAACGGCTGGCTCAGGGGTACCGGCAAAAATAATCCGCATGCGGGAAACTCTCCTCTTAATGTCGTTCAAAATACTAGGCTACAACGCCGCAACGCTGCCGCCACAGCGAGCGGGCTACGAGGCGTTAAACCACTCGGATTCACGGATGGCGCGCATGGCCTCCTTGCGCACTGGCGCCTCCAAGCGTTGTAGGAAGAGCACCCCATCGAGGTGGTCCGTCTCATGCTGGATGCACCGAGCCATTAGTCCTGAGGCCACCATGGACACAGGGCGCCCCTCAATATCCTGGCCAGACACAAAAACCTGGTTGAACCTCGTAGTTTCCGCGCTAATTCCCGGAATGGATAGACAGCCTTCCGGGCCTGTTTGCTGCTGCTCTCCCACCGGAGTCCAGACCGGGTTAACAATCGCCCCGCGCAGCCCAGATTGGGTGTGCGAGCAGTCATAGACGAAAATTCGCTTCAAAATCCCCACCTGATTAGCCGCTAGCCCTACTCCCCCGGCTTTATCCATGGTCTCGAGCATATCGCTCGCCAGAGCGCGCAGACCGGCATCAAATTTACTAATCCCCTCCGCGCGGCTGCCCAATACTGGGTCGCCGTAGATACGCAGCTCTCGAAGGGACATGGCAATCACACCTTTCTCATGGCACCGAGACCAAGCCGGCCGGCGGTGGCGGCTTCCTCCGTCGAGATTAGCGCATGAGCGCCTATGGCCCCGATATGGCTAACCCACGTGGATAGGGTCAACCACAATGCGCAAAGGCAGGTCATCCTTTCGGGCGCTGCGCGCGGCGTTGGCGCTGCGCAAAGCCCGCCCCAATTGGGACCGCGGCCCCAGCGGGGTGCGCACGACCAACCGCTGCGGTGGGCCAAAGCGCTGGCTATCGTAGTCACCAGGCAGGCTCTGCCCCGGCGGAAGGGGAACTGGTCCTAATACCTCCGCGTGGTCTGGAAGATCCACAAGCTCGGCAAAGCCATCCAAGGATGCATCCGCACCGTCGATGGCAGCAAAATGCACCGCGGGTGGGAAGCGCACTTCGCGCCGGGCAGCAAGCTCTGCCGCGGCCGCGCCCACCATATCCCAACGCAGGAAATGCTGGACTACGGTAAGCGAGTCATCGGCCGCCAGGATTACTCGACCACCCTTGAAATGCGGCTGCACCAAGGTAGCCGCCTGCGCCCACTTCGCTAGGGTATCCTCCGTGGCGCGCAGGTCTTGCCGGTTGAGCAATGCCCCGGCATCCAAGAGCAACGCCGCGCCATAGGCTCCATCGTTTACTCTCGGTTCCGCACCAGGGGTGGCAATGACCAGCGCCGGCGCATTGTCCACCGCATCGAGGACCTTGTTTCCGCCCGAGACCACCACCCGCGTATTGGGAAAGGCCCGGCCCATTTCTTCCGCAGTGCGCTCCGAGCCCAACACGATGGCCCGCAGGCGCGGAGACCCGCATTCGGGGCACCGATGCCGCGCCTCAATGCGGCCGCACCAGCGGCAGGTAGGCATTCCCGCTTCGTCCGAGCCTGCGCTTGCCGACGCCCCCTTGGGCGGCAGCCCCAATGGCCCATTGCAATGCCGGCAGCGAGCCGGCGCTCGGCACTGGCCACAGGCCAAAATGGGCGCATAGCCCTTGCGCGGTACCTGCACCAGCACCGGCTCTCCCCTATCCAGCGCCTGGTGGGCAGCTTGGAAGGCCTGCGCTTGTACTTTGGTGGTGCCGCCCTGGAGGTCGCGGGCGATCGATAGCCCAAAGGACCCGACCGCCTCGATAGCCGGGCACCGCGCCGTTATGGTTTGCTCTTTGGCCACCACGTCGTGCGCCCATCCCGATTCCACGAGGAGCTGTGTCTCTGCCGTCCGCGCGTGGTTGGCCAAAATCATGCTGCAGCCTTCGAAGGCCGAGCGGGTGGTGAGTACTTCCCTCGCATGGACATAGGGCTTGAGGTTGTCGACCAAATTATCATTGCCATCATCGAGGATTACCGCCAGTTGCAGGTCTTTGACCGGAGCAAAGGCGGCGGACCTGGTGCCAATGACCACGCGCGCTTGGCCCACTAGTGCGGAGAGATAGCGGCGATAGCGCGCCTGCGGGCCCATGCTATTAGTCAGCACCGTTATCTGCTTTGCCCCAAGTACCTGGCGAAGCGCGGCGTCTACAGCATCGACGCTCTTTTGATCCGGGGCGACGAGGAGAACTCCTCCTCCGCCAAGCGCCACTTTGGCAGCGAGTGCAGCCAGCGCGTGTGCCCAATCATCGCCCGGGGCGATTTGCCAGGCGGCACGGGCGAGCTTGCCGGCCAGAATCGAATCGACGAAAGCCTCGCCATGTTGATAGGCCGACCACCCTGATAGGTCGGGCTCGCTCGCGGTGCCGAGCTCCTCCCACGGGGTCTCTAAATCGGATTCCTCCGCCTTAGCGTGCCGCGGCGGGATAGCGGAACGGATAATGTCTGAGCGCACGCCGCCGTAACGGTCTGCCAGGGCGTCGACAAGCCGGGCCAGCTGCGGCGGATAAACCTGGAAGGGTGAGATGATGCGCTCGATAAAGCGCAGGTTGCCGCCAAATTCAGAATCATGCCGGCGTTCTATAACAATCGCGTCCACCAAGCGCCCGTTGAAGCGGATGCGCACTTTAATCCCCGGTTGGACTTCTTCCGAGTCTGCCTCTTCAACGAGGTAATCAAATCCTCGGTCCAGGTGCGCAACCCCTAAAAGAGGCAACACCCGCGCAACCGGCTTCCGGGTGGCGGGTGTTTTCTTAGGCATAGGCCTCGATTCTACAGACCAGCGGCAGCACGCAATGCTTCCACTCGGTTCAACTGCTCCCACGGCAGCTCAACGTCGGTGCGGCCAAAGTGACCGTAAGCCGCAGTTTGCGCATAGATGGGACGCAACAGGTCGAGCTCGCGAATGATAGCGGCCGGGCGCAGGTCAAATACCTGATTCACCGCAGCCTGGATATTCGCATCGCTCAGCCCTTCCTTGGCAGTACCAAAGGTCTCCACATACAAGCCGACCGGCTTGGCGCGGCCGATGGCGTAAGCCACCTGGACTTCAGCGCGATCTGCCAAGCCCGCGGCGACGATATTCTTAGCCACCCAGCGCATGGCATAAGCAGCGGAACGGTCCACCTTGCTTGGGTCCTTGCCGGAGAAGGCGCCGCCGCCGTGGCGAGCCATGCCGCCGTAGGTATCGACGATGATCTTGCGGCCGGTAAGACCGGCATCGCCCATCGGTCCGCCAAGAATGAAGGAACCGGAAGGGTTGACCAACAAGGTCGTCTCTTCGGTGTAGTACTTGTCCAAGCCGGCGTCCTTGATAACCCATTCAAGGACCTCACTGCGCAAGGGACCTTCCAACCAAGCGCTATCGACCTCGGCATCGTGCTGCGTGGAAATGACCACGGTATCCAGGTGGGACGGCTCATTGTCGTCGGTATAGGCAAAGGTCACCTGGGTCTTGCCATCCGGGCGGAGGTGATCGACGATGCCTTCCTTACGTACCTGCGTCAGGCGGCGGGACAGGCGGTGCGCCAAAGCGATAGGCAGTGGCATGTACTCAGCGGTCTCATTGGAAGCATAGCCGAACATCAGGCCCTGGTCGCCTGCGCCAGCGGTATCGTTTTCGGCATCATAGTCCTCGTCATGGGCGCGGGCTTCAGTGGAGTTATCTACGCCCGCGCCAATTTCCTGGGACTGCTCGCCGATGGCGATATTCACACCGCAAGTATTGCCATCAAAGCCGACTTCGGAAGAAGTAAAGCCGATGGATTTAAGGGTGTCACGCACCAGCGCCGGGATTTCTACGTATGCCTCGGTGCGAACCTCGCCCACCACGTGGACCTGGCCGGTGGTTACCAACGTCTCAACGGCCACGCGGGATGCTGGATCCTTTTCTAGCAGGGCATCAAGGATGGCGTCAGAAATGGCGTCACAAATCTTATCGGGATGGCCTTCCGTAACGGACTCGCTGGTAAAAAGACGAGTTGCCACTGCAGCGTTATCAGTCACAAAAACTTCCTTTGTTCTCACTGTTGATTCGATGCTGTGGGTTTTCTACGCCCAAGCCTAATACCTCGCAAGCCTAGACCAAGCGGTCTATAAAAGCAATTTTAGTTGTCTACCCGTGAAACATTTCATTCACGGCCGAAAGAATCTGAGCGGCGACAACCTGCTTCGAGCCATGCTCCACGCGTTGCGGCGCGGAATCCGGGCGCAAGATCCACCCCTCGCTGGACTTTTGACCAAAAGTCTTTCCGCGCCCGACCTCATTGGCCATGAGCACATCGCAGCCTTTACGCGCAAACTTTTCCTGGGCGTAGTCCAAGGCGGACTTCTGAGCATCACCGGTTTCGGCGGCGAACCCCACAATTACGCACTCGGCAGGGATTTCCGAGCGCTCGCGCGCAGCGACGAGCCCTTTGAGCACATCCGGGTTTTCCACCAGGTGGAGCGTCGAGAGTGCATCGTCTGCCTGTCCCTTCTTCATCTTTGATTCGGCGACCACCGCCGGACGGAAGTCAGAGACTGCAGCGGCCATGATCACCACGTCCGCATCGCGGGACTCCTCGCGCATGGCGTCCTCCAACTCACGGGTGGAGACAATGTGCCGGAGCTTCGCGCCGCTTGGCACAGGAAGCTGGGCGATATTACCCGCAACGAGGGTGACCTTGGCCCCCATCTGGGCGGCCCATTCCGCGAGCGCGAATCCCTGCCTGCCGGAAGAGCGATTGCCCAGGTATCGGACCGGATCCAGCTCTTCCTGGGTACCGCCGGCTGATATGACGACTTTCTTGCCCTGCCAAGTGTGCTGCACTCGATAGCCTGCCAGTTCAGTACGGATAATCTCCGCGATTTGTTCCGGCTCCGGCAAACGACCTGGGCCAGAATCCTTGCCGGTAAGGCGTCCGTGGGCGGGCTCGATGACAGTAATACCGCGGCGCCGCAAAGTAGCCACGTTGTCCTGCGTAGCGGGGTTATGCCACATCTCAGTGTGCATGGCCGGGGCCACAATAACCGGGCACGTCGCGACCAATACGGTGGCCGTGAGCAAATCGTCTGCTCGGCCTGCAGCCAACCGCGCGATAAGATCCGCGGTGGCGGGCGCAATGACCACTGCATCCGCATGCTGTCCTACGTTGACGTGCTGCACCTCATCCACGGCCTGAAACACACTCGTGGCGACGGGATGGCCGGACAGCGCCTCAAACGTGGCCGCGCCCACGAAGTTCAGTGCACTTTCCGTGGGGACAACGCGGACATCATCGCCCGCTTCTTTGAGGTTGCGCACGAGATGGCACGCCTTGTAGGCAGCGATGCCGCCAGCGACGCCCAGAACAATATTGCGAGAGGTATCTTTATCAGTCACACCGCACGATGGTACCTGCCGACATAGAGAAAGGCTCCACCCGCCGCGACCAAGAGGTGCACCCTAATTCGGGGATGCACATCCGTGGCGGCGGGTGGAGCCTTAAAGCTATTACACGCTTAGTGCTAGCTACTTGCCTTCCTCGTGGTCAAGCAGGCCAGCATCAATCTCGCGCAATGCGATGGACAAAGGCTTTTCGCCTGGCTCTGGGGTAACCAGCGGGCCTACGAACTCGAAGACACCTTCATCCTGCTCTTGGTAGTAGCTATTGATCTGGCGTGCGCGCTTAGCGGCAAAGATGACCAAAGCGTACTTAGAGGAAACCTTGTCCAAAAGCTCATCGATCGGGGGATCAGTAATGCCGATCGGATCATCAAATACTGGTTCCGCCTTTGCGGCTTCAGTGTTAGAAGGGGTGGTCACGTTAGTCACATGCACCTTTACATTGATTGAAGATGGTCAAAAAGGAGGTCTATGCCCGCAGGATATCACTAATGGCAGATACTGCCTCGTCCAGATCCTCGTTCACAACGACGTGATCGAACTCGTCCTGTGCGGCTAGTTCCTCATGCGCAGTTTGCAACCTACGGTCAATGACGTCTTGCGGCTCGGTACCGCGGCCGGTAAGCCGCTCCACAAGTACCTCCCATGACGGGGGTGCCAAAAAGACCAGGTCTGCCTCCGGCAGCGCTTTCTTAACACTCCGAGCACCCGCGAGGTCAACCTCAACGAGTACCGGCCGGCCAGCGGCCAAAGCTTCCTCTACCGGCTGGGCGGGCGTTCCAGAGCGCTGCAATCCGCCGTGGATATCAGCCCATTCGAGCATCTCCCCGGCATCGATTCGCTGCTGAAAGGTTTCTGGGGTGACGAAGAAGTAGTCGACACCGTCCTGCTCCCCGGGGCGGGGCTGGCGCGTGGTCATAGACACGCTGAAATACAGCCCCTCGACGTCACTGCGCAGACGCGAAACTACGGTGGATTTTCCCACTGCGGAAGGCCCCGCCAATACGACGAGGCGCCCGCGTGCAGTTGCGTCAGCCATGGTTGTGACTATTCGCCGTAGCCGAAACGCTCGAGGAGAGCACGACGCTGACGCTCACCTAGGCCGCGCAGACGACGGGTCTGAGCAATCTCCAGGTCCTCCATGATTTCCTTAGCCTTGACCTTGCCAACCTTCGGCAGAGCCTCGAGGAGTGCAGAAACCTTGGTCTTGCCGATGATCTCATCGGTCTCGGCCTTTTCGAGCACGTCCTTCAGGTCGGTCTCGCCGCGCTTGAGCGCAGCCTTGAGCTCGGCGCGAGCCTTGCGGGCCTCAGCGGCCTTTGCGAGAGCTTCCTTGCGCTGCTCATCAGTCAACTTTGGAAGGGCCACGGGTTTCCTCCGATTCATTAGATTGATTCTGTTACGTCTAGTACTTGGTACCAGATTACGGTTGCCTAACGCAGTTAAGACACCGCGGAAAGTTATTAATAACCTTCGAGCAAACCGACTTCTGGCAATCCTAGCACTGCTCATTGAACGGTGACGATTAGCGGGTCCAAAAGCACGCCTATTTTAGCACGTCACCGCACATACCTTAAACAAAGTACCAGGTAAACGGCGCGGCCGTTAATCAGCCACGCCGCCTCTATTAGTCCCGAAACTCCGCCGCCACCTGAGCAACTGCTTTGCGCAGGTCAGCGACGTCCGGCCCCTGCTCCAGCACTGCTCGGGACACATTGGCAAATCCCAGCGATGGATGAGCAGAAACAATGCCGTGCACCTGCTCTGGGCCAGCGCCCTGGGCGCCAACACCGGGCAGAAGCACCGGACCATTGAGTGCATCGAGGCGCGGCGGATTGTCTAACGTAGCGCCGACGACTACGCCGACATCGCCAGGCTTGTCGGCTTTGTGCGCCTCGACATTGAACGCGGCGCATTCATCGACGACGCCCTGAGCGATAGTGCTCTCCTCGCCCACCGGGACCGACTGAATGGCACGTGCCTCCGGGTTGGAGGTAGCCGCCAGGACGAATACACCGCGGCCGGTTTCTTCGGCCTTGGTGAAAACCGGCCCCAGTGCGCCAACGCCTAGATAGGGCGACACGGTCACAGAGTCTGCGCGCAGCGGCGAGCTATCGCCGAGCCACGCATCTGCATAGCCGGCCATGGTGGAACCAATATCGCCGCGCTTGGCATCGGCAACAGTCAGGCACCCCGCGTCGCGCAGGGAAGCCAAGACTTCTTCGAGGACCGCAAAGCCCTGAGAGCCAAAGCGCTCAAAGAAAGCGACCTGTGGCTTTACCAAGGCGGCGGTATCGCTAAAGGCTTCAACGCAGCGCATGCTAAAGGTCCGCAGACCATCAGCGGTGGGCTCTAGCCCCCACTTGTCCAAGAGATATGGATGTGGGTCGATGCCGACGCACAGGCGCCCGCGTTCCTGACCGGCTTCTTCTAGCCGCTCGCCAAATCCTTTAGTGCTGTGGGCCATGCTCAAGCTCCTGGAGTGCGCGCACCTGCAGGTTGCCAATGCGCATAGCTTCGATGCCTTGGACGGCCGCGGTCACACCCTGCACGGTGGTCACCAGCGGGATCTCCATGTGCACGGCGGCGGCGCGGATATCGTAGCCATCGTGGCGGGCACCGGCGGAGCCGGCTGGAGTATTGAGAATCCAGTCGATCTCGCCGTTGAAAATCTTATCCACAATAGATTCTTCGCCGTCCTTGGCCTCAGAGACCTTGGCAGCAACCTCGCACTCGATACCGTTGCGGCGCAGCATCTGCGCGGTGCCGGCGGTAGCGACGATGTTGTAGCCCATGTGGGCCAGGCGTTGAATCGGGAAGATCAGGGTGCGCTTGTCGCGGTTGGCAACAGAAACGAAGACGGTGCCCTCCGTGGGCGGCACGGCAAAGGCAGCGATTTCGCCCTTGGCATAGGCCGCACCAAAGTTGGTAGCCAAGCCCATGACCTCACCGGTGGACTTCATCTCTGGCGAGAGCAGCGTATCGAGCAGGCTGCCATCGGGGCGGCGGAAGCGGTTGAACGGCAAGACTGCTTCCTTGACGGCAATCGGGTGTTCCAGCGGCAAAGAGCCACCGTCGTATTCGGAAGGAATCATGCCTTCGGCGCGTAGATCCGCGATGCTCGAGCCCATCATGACGCGAGAAGCTGCCTTAGCCAGTGGTACGCCGGTGGCCTTGGAGACAAACGGCACGGTACGGGAAGCACGTGGGTTGGCCTCAATGACGTAGAGGATGTCATCCTTCAAGGCGAACTGGACATTCATCAGGCCCTTGACGCCAATGCCCTCGGCGAGCAAGCGGGTGGACGTGCGGACCTTTTCAATGTCCTCTGGTCCAAGGGTCATCGGTGGCAGCGCACAGGAGGAGTCACCGGAGTGGATACCGGCCTCCTCGATGTGCTCCATGACGCCGCCCAGGTAGACCTCGTTGCCGTCGCACAGGGCATCAACGTCAATCTCAATGGCGGAGTCTAGGAAGCGGTCCACCAGCACCGGGTGGTCCGGAGACAGCTCGGTGGCACGCTCGATGTAGTCTTCCAGCGCCTTTTCGTCGTAAACGATTTCCATACCGCGACCGCCCAGCACATAGGACGGACGAACCAGTACTGGGTAGCCAATGGAGGAAGCAACCTCGCGAGCCTCCGCGAAGAAGGTGGCGGTGCCGTATTCCGGAGCTGCCAATTCTGCCTCATCGAGGACCTTGCCGAATTCGCCGCGGTCTTCGGCGGAGTCGATAGCTGCGGGGCTGGTGCCCACAACCGGAACGCCTGCCTCCTCCAAGCGGGCGGCAAGGCCCAGCGGAGTCTGGCCGCCCAGCTGGACAATCACGCCAGCAACGTCACCAGAAGCGGCCTCCGCGTGGTAGACCTCCATGACGTCCTCGAAGGTCAGCGGCTCGAAGTAGAGGCGGTCTGCGGTGTCATAGTCGGTGGAGACGGTCTCCGGGTTGCAGTTGACCATGACGGTCTCGTAGCCCTGATCCGAAAGTTCCAGGGCCGCGTGAACGCAGGAGTAGTCAAACTCGATACCTTGACCAATGCGGTTAGGGCCGGAGCCCAAAATGATGACCTTGCCCTTGGAGCCTTCCGGTGCCGGGCGAACCTCGGTCTCGGCATCCGGGTCAAGCTCATAGGAGCTGTAGTGGTACGGGGTCTGTGCTTCGAACTCGCCGGCACAGGTATCTACCGTCTTGTACACGGGGCGGATGCCCATGCGCCAGCGCAGGCTGCGTACGCCATCCTCGCCGTTGAATTCTGGGCGAAGGGCGGCAATTTGGGCGTCGGAAAGCCCAAAGACCTTGGCCTCGCGCAGCAGCTCCTCGGTGAGCACTGGGGCGTCGATAAGCTCTTGGCGGAAGGTCACCAAAGTGGCCAGCTCAGCGATGAACCAGGGGTCAACGCCGGAAGCCTCGTGGACCTCGTCGACAGAAGCGCCGAGGCGAAGGGCCAGCTCGATGTCGTACATGCGGCCCTCGGTTGGGCGCTCCAGATCCTTGAGCACGGCCTGCAGGTCAGTAGCACGCTCGCCGGCGAAGTACTCATCCGGCTTGGTCCAGAAGCCATTGGGCTTGTTTTCCAAAGAACGCATGACCTTGTTCAGGCCCGCGATATAGTTACGGCCGATGCCCATGGCCTCGCCCACAGACTTCATGGTGGTAGTCAAGGTGTCATCGGCACCCGGGAACTTCTCAAAAGCAAAGCGTGGGGCCTTGACAATGACGTAGTCCAGGGTCGGCTCGAAGGCTGCCTTGGTCTCGCCGGTGATGTCGTTTTGCACCTCGTCCAAGGTGTAGCCAATGGCGAGCTTGGCAGCCAGCTTGGCAATCGGGAAACCGGTGGCCTTGGAGGCAAGCGCGGAGGAACGGGACACGCGCGGGTTCATCTCGATGACGATGATGCGGCCGTCGTCCGGGTTGACCGCGAACTGGATATTGCAGCCGCCGGTATCGACGCCGACCTCGCGGATGATGGCAATGCCCAAGTCACGCATCTTCTGGAACTCACGGTCAGTAAGCGTCAGCGCCGGGGCGACGGTGACGGAATCGCCGGTGTGCACGCCTAGGGCGTCGACGTTTTCGATGGAGGCAACGACCACTACGTTGTCATCGCCATCGCGCATGAGCTCGAGCTCGTATTCCTTCCAGCCCAGGATGGATTCCTCAATGAGCACGTTGGCCTCAGGGGATGCGGCCAAGCCGCCGCCGGCGATGCGGTCCAGGTCCTCATTATTGAAGGCCAGACCGGAGCCCAGGCCGCCCATGGTGAAGGAAGGGCGGACAACGACGGGCAGGCCAAGCTTGTCGACGGTCTCGTGGACCTCATCCATGTTGTGGCACACAGCGGAGCGAGCGGACTCACCGCCGATGGAGGCTACGATGTCCTTGAACTTCTGGCGGTCCTCGCCGCGCTCGATGGCGTCAATATCGGCACCGATAAGCTCAATGCCGTACTTGTCCAAAATTCCTTGGCGGTCGAGCTGAACTGCGGCATTTAGCGCGGTCTGGCCGCCCAGGGTAGCCAGCACGGCGTCGATGGGGTGTCCCTCTTCGCGTTCCTTGACCAGAATCTTTTCGATGTATTCCGGCTCAATGGGCTCCACGTAGGTGTGGTCCGCAAACTCAGGGTCGGTCATGATGGTGGCCGGGTTGGAGTTGACGAGCGTTACGCGCAGGCCCTCTTCCTTGAGCACGCGGCAGGCCTGGGTACCGGAGTAGTCGAACTCGCAAGCCTGGCCGATGACGATCGGGCCGGAGCCGATGACCAGGACGTGGTTGATGTCGTTGCGCTTTGGCATAGTTATTCTTCCTTTTCCTGGTGGTCTACTTATTTGGGGTGTGGTTAGCCATCAGTTCTTCAAACTGATCGAATAGTGGGTTGGCATCGTGCGGGCCCGCCGCGGATTCTGGGTGGTACTGCACGGAGTAGGCCATGCCGTTGCGCAATGCCACGCCCTCGACGGTGTCGTCGTTGAGGCAGATGTGGGTGACCTGCGCGGGGCCGAAGTCGGTGGCGAACTCGGCATCGTTGCTGTTGAGGTCATAGCCTTCCGGTGCCTTCAGCGCGAAGCCGTGGTTCTGAGAGGTGATATCGATCTTGCCGGTCACGTTATTGCGCACCGGCACGTTGATGCCACGGTGGCCGAACTTCATCTTGTAGGTGTCCAGGCCAAGCGCGCGGCCCAGGAGCTGGTTGCCAAAGCAGATGCCAAAGAACGGGATCTTGGCTTCGAGCACCTGCTTGATGATGCCCACCATTTCATCGGCGGTAGCCGGGTCGCCCGGGCCGTTGGAGACGAAGACGCCGTCCGGATTATAGGACTTCACCTTGTCAAAGGAGGTATTTGCGGGCACGACGATGGTTTCGATACCGCGCTGGGAGAAGTGGCGCGGGGTTGCGCTCTTAACACCCATGTCGAAGGCAACGACGGTGTACTTCTTCTCTCCTACGGCCTCCACCGTGTACGGCTCGTCGGTAGATACCTCTGCGGCGAGATCAGCGCCTTCCATAGAGTCCTGGGACTTAACTTCCTTGAGCAACTCTTCTACTGGGCGCTTTGCATCTTCGCCGGAGAACAGGCCGGCGGCAATGGAGCCGTAGTTGCGCAGGTGGCGAACCAAGGTGCGGGTATCGATGCCGCGGATGCCAATGACACCCTGCTTTTCCATTTCCTCGCTCAGGCTGCGCTCTGCGCGCCAGTTGGATACGCGCTGCGCGAGGTCGCGAATGACGAGGCCCGCAACCCAGATGTGGTTGCCGTGGGACTCATTGTCCTCGTCGTTCCAACCGGTATTGCCAATGTGCGGCGCTGCGGAAACCACAATCTGGCGGTGGTAAGACGGGTCCGTCATGGTCTCCTGGTAGCCGGTCATCGCCGTGGTGAATACGGCCTCGCCCAAGGTGGTGCCGGTGGCACCAAAGCCATAGCCGCGGAAGGTGCGCCCGTCCGCGAGAACGAGGATTGCTGGGGTTCTATCAGTCACGTCGTGGCCTTTCTCTGCCATATAGGTGGTCTCAGTGTGCAAGGTTAGTCTTCTTCGGAGGCTGCCAAGTCAAAAGTGACGGCACCTCGCAAAATGGTGTGGGTAACGCGGGCACCAAATTCTTCGCCAGCGTACGGGTTGTTTTCGGACTTGGAGGCCAGCTTCGAGGAATCAGAAACCCAATGGTGGTTTGGGTCCACAATGGTCAAGTTGGCAGGCTCGCCCTCTGCGATGGGACGGCCATGGCCTGGCAGGCGGGTGATTTCTGCTGGGCGCTCGGACATCACGCGAGCAACAAAGCGCCAATCCGCTAGGCCGGACTCGACGAAGATCTTGGCGATAACAGCCAAGGAAGATTCCAGGCCCAACATGCCAGGGCGGGCATTTTCAAACTCCACGCACTTGTCTTCGGAGCCGTGCGGGGCGTGGTCGGTGGCAACACAGTCGATGGTGCCGTTAAGCAGCGCCTCGCGCAGGGCCTCGGTATCGCGTTGTTCGCGCAGCGGCGGGTTGACGCGGAAGAGGCCATCATAGGTGCGCAGCTTGTCATCGGTCATCAACAGGTGGTGCGGGGTTACCTCGGCGGTGAGAGGAATATCCTGCTCCTTTGCCCACTTCAGCAGCTCCACGGTGCCCTGGGTCGAGGCATGGCAGATGTGCACGCGGTTGCCGTAGTCGCGCGCCAGCAGGGCGTCGCGGGCCACGATGGATTCCTCCGCCACGCGCGGCCACCCGCGCAGGCCGAGCTTGGCCGCGGTCTCGCCTTCATGGGCGGAAGCACCACCAGTCATACGGTCATCCTCGGCGTGCTGAGCCAACAGGACGTCCATGCCCTTGGCGTATTCCAAAGCGCGACGCATTAGCTGCGGATCCTGGACGCACTTGCCGTCATCGGAGAACATGCGCACCTTGGCGTCCGAGCGGGCCATCATGCCGAACTCAGTGAGGGTCTTGCCTTCCAGGCCCTTGGTAATGGAGCCCACCGGGTGGACGTCGCACAGCGCCAGTGCTTGGGACTTGGCCCATACGGACTCAGCGATGATCGGCTGGTCGGTCACCGGGTTGGTATTAGCCATGGTGAACACGGCGGTGAAACCGCCCTTGGCGGCAGCCTTGGAGCCGGTCTCGATAGTCTCGGTGTCCTCGCGGCCGGGCTCGCGCAGGTGCACGTGCATATCCACCAGACCTGGCAAAAGCACGTTGCCTTGGCCGTCGATAACCTGTGCATCCTCGGCTTCTGCCGTAGCGCCGATGGCAGCGATGATGCCGTCCTTGACCACGACATCGGTGGGCTCGCCTTCGCCGTACAGGCGCACATTCTTAATCACCAGTGGGGTTTCCGCCGGCGCGGAAAGGCGACCGGTTTCCGGGTAAGTAGTCATTGTCTCTCCCTAAAGTTGAGTGTGGGTCGCGGTTTTAAATGCCGGCGTTTTCGCCATTGGTCAGCAGGGTAAACAGCACCGCCATGCGGGCGTGCACACCGTTGTGCACCTGCTGCAGGACCGCAGTTTTGTCCAAATCTGCGACGCCGTAGTTAATCTCCATACCGCGCAGCATCGGGCCTGGGTGCATGACGATGGCGTCCTTATGCATGGCCGCCGCGCGGTCCTTGGACAGACCAAAGAGGTTGGCGTATTCGCGGTGGGAGGGGAAGAAGCCGCCGTTCATGCGTTCTTGCTGCACGCGCAGCATCATGATGACGTCGGCGTCTGCGATTTCCGAATCAAAGTCATAGGACACGCGCACCGGCCAATTCTCTACCCCAAAGGGCATGAGGGTGGCTGGGCCCACGAGGGTTACTTCAGCACCGAGGGTGGTGAGCAAATCTACGTTGGAGCGCACGACGCGCGAGTGCAGGCAATCGCCCACAATCTTCACCTTCAGCCCGGCAAAGCCTTCGTCGCTGTGCAGGCCCAGGCGCTGGCGCATCGTGACGGCGTCGAGAAGCGCCTGCGTTGGGTGCTGATGCGCGCCGTCACCCGCGTTGATCACAGAAGGCCCCTTGCCGTTAGGGGCTACCCACTGGGCCAGCTGCTGCGGCGCACCGGAGGAAGGATGGCGCATGATGATCGCATCGGCGCCGATGGCGGCCAAGGTAAGGCCCGTATCCTTCAGGGACTCGCCCTTCTTTACCGAGGAGGTGGAGGCAGACAGGTTAATGACGTCCGCGGACATCCACTTGCCGGCCGTTTCAAAGGAAGAGCGGGTGCGGGTGGAGTTTTCATAAAAGAGGGTATAAATGGTCCGCCCCCGCAGGGTCGGCAGCTTCTTTACCTCGCGGCCTTCTAGGGCCTCCCGGAAGCGATCCGCTTCATCCATCAGACCGATAATTTCGCTTCGGTCCAGCTCTGCCATATCGATGAGGTGCTTCATGGTTATGCCTCCCCCGTTTCGGAGCCAGCTCCGTCAGTTGTTGCGGCGGCTCGGGTCAATACGACCGCATCCCGGCCGTCAATCTCGCTGTTGTATACGGTGACATCTTCTTCTCGCGCGGTGGGCAAATTCTTACCCACATAATCGGCGCGGATAGGAACCTCGCGGTGGCCGCGATCTACGAGGACGGCCAGCTGAATAATGTCCGGACGGCCCACGTCACTCAACGCGTCCAAGGCGGCGCGGATAGTGCGGCCGGAATACAGCACATCGTCGACCAAAATAACGGTGGCATTATCGATGCCACCGGTGGGAATCGTCGTCGGTTGGAGTGCGCGATGCGGCTTATTCAAAAGGTCATCGCGGTAAAGAGTGATATCGAGGGAGCCCCACGGGACTGCAACCCCGGAAAATTCTTCAATCTTGTGCGCTAGGCGCTGTGCAAGGGGCACGCCACCAGAGGGAATGCCAAGCAGAATGACCCGCGGTGCGTCCGCGGAATCGAGCGCCGTTTTTTCAATGATCTGGTGCGCGATGCGTGCAACGGTACGCGAAACGTCATCGGAGCTTAAAAGCTCTAGCTTGTTCGCGGTAGCGTCAGTTCCACTCATCGTGACCTCCTTCCCCGCCTCACGGTGCGGTCTTTAAAGGATGCCGGTTGATGGTCTCAAAAATGCCTAAGCTATTAGACACAAGATACTCTAGCACCTTCCCCACCATTTGGGTGAGGGCGAAAAGAAGGAGGCGCATCAAGAAGTGAGTTTTTCCGCCGAACACATAGTCCCCGCCCCGCGCGAGCAGGTCTGGGAATGGCATACCCGCCAAGGCGCTTTAACCCGTCTGAACGCGCCCTTTGCCTTCATGAAACCCATCCAGCAGGCAGAGAGCCTGGGCGATGGCACCTCTATCCTGGGCCTTCCGGGCGGCCTTCGCTGGACCGCTCAGCATAAGCTTTCCCAGTACCGCGAGGGCTATGAGTTCACCGATGTGTGCGTAAACTCGCCCATTCGCAAATTTGCTACATGGCAACACCATCACGCCTTTGCGGATCACCCAGACGGCACGCTCGTTCGCGATGAAGTTACTACCCGCATCCCTTCGGCGGCGCTGGAATCGGTCTTTGCTTATCGGCAGCACCAGCTCATTGAGGATTTTTCCTTTCTCCGGCGGCTTGCCGACGCCTCCTTAAACACCGAACCACTAACCATCGCCATGACCGGCTCCCGCGGCAGCGTGGGTGCAGCGCTTACCGCACAGCTGCGCACCGCCGGGCACACGGTGATCCAGCTCGTGCGCGGCACGGCCAGCAAAGGTCAGCGCACCTGGCGGCCAGAACATCCCGATCCCGACCTCCTGCGCGGCGTCGATGTCCTCGTCCACCTGGCAGGCGAACCCATCTTCGGCCGCTTCAACGATGAGCACAAGGCCGCCATCCGCGATTCCCGCGTTGGCCCCACCGAGCGCCTAGCCCGTCTAGCGGGCACCACGGATTCCGTCCGCACCATGGTCTGCGCCTCTGCCGTGGGCTACTACGGGTCCGACCGCGGCGATGAGATCCTCACTGAAGACTCCGCACCTGGCGAGGGCTTTCTCGCAGACGTCGTAGTCGACTGGGAGCGCGCCTGCGAGCCCGCCCGCGCCGCGGGCACCCGCGTGGTCAATATCCGCACCGGCATCGCCATGTCGGGCGGTTCCGGCCTCCTGCCACTGCTGCGCGCCCTCTTCTCTACCGGCCTAGGCGGCCCTTTCGGCGACGGTGAGTTCTGGTTCAGCTGGGTTGCCCTCGATGACCTGACGGATGCCTACTTCCGCGCCATCGTGGACGATTCGCTAGAAGGCCCCGTCAATGCGGCCTCGCCTAACCCGGTGCTCAACAAGGACTTCGTCAAAGCCCTTGGCGCAGAGCTACACCGCCCAGCCCTGCTCCCCGTTCCACCCTTCGGTCCCGCAATCTTGCTGGGCAAGGAAGGCGCCCAAGAGTTGGCCTTGGCGCAACAACGCGTAAGCCCCACCGTTCTACACAACATCGGGCATACGTTCCGCTACCCCACGATCGATACTGCTCTCGCCCACGAACTTGGCGGCGAGCGCCTATGGCAGTCCCAGTAGCTAGATAAGAACTTAGGTAAACTAGTAAAGGTTGACCTTTATCCCCGATTAGTACATGGATTGAGACTACTTAAGTGTCTGAAGAACCAACCCTGTATCCCGATACGCCGGTAGAGCCTGTAACTCTCGAGCGCATCGGCGAAATCTTTGCATCTGAGAACCTGGAATACCGCCTCGAAGAGCAGCCAGTGAGCGAGGAAGAAACCGTGCAGATCCTGCGCACGGGCTTCTCCAACGTCGCCATCGCCATGCAGGTGCGCGATGATGTGCTCGTGGCAGATTCCGTATGGCGCGGCAACGTGCCTTCTTCTGAGGGCCCAAGCCTGTTGATGGTGCTCAACCAGTGGAACCAGCAGCACTTCGCGCCGACCCTGCGCTTCTTTGAGTCTGCCGAGAATAACCTCGCCGTCTCCGGCGTGCGCGAGATCAACATTGCCCACGGTTTGTCCCGTAATCAGATCGGCGCCTTTGTGATGTCCACGCTGGATTCTATGCTGCAGTCCTTCGCCTTCGTGGAAGAACACTACCCACAGCTCGTGACTTGGGAGGAGCACAACCATGACTAATGCCTCTACCGAAAACAATCTGCCAGAGATCACCCTGGACCGCGTTGTCGAGGCCATGCGCACCTTCGATATCGAATTGACCAAGATGGACAGCGATATTGAGGCGGCCACCGCCAACCTCAACGGTCTGCCCACCATGTTCGCCGTTCTCGATTCCGTGGTTATTGTCCGCTGCGATGTGCCTACCGACGCCGCCTATTCCAAGGCTGACGCCGGCCTCTTCCTCGCGGCTAACCAGATCAACTCCGTAGCCTTCGGCGCCCGCGCAGTTATCTCGGAACACGATGACATGCTCGTCGTGCGCACCGAGCGCGATATCCCTGCCGCCGCCGGCATGACCGACGAGCAGCTACAAGCTGCCCTAAAGACCGCCGTGGATGGCGTCATCCGCGGCCAGGATGCCATGGTTTCTGCCGCCGAAGAAATGGCCAAGCTTGGCTCCGAGACCGCAGCCAACGCCGGCTCTGACGACGCCGCCGCAAGCGACGCCCCGCAGAGCTAAGGCGCTCTAGAATTCACTGCTCTCCCCTCTCCTTCTGCCTTAACAATGGCGCAAGGGTGACGGGGAGAGTTCTTTTTGCCCTTGGCCGTTCTGGGCACGTGGTGTGTCTAGGACTGGCGTCGACGAGCGCTGCCTCCGACATGAAAATACCGCCCGCCACAGCTCTTCACCATCGAGCTGGGCGGGCGGTTTAAGTATGTGGGCCAGTTTAAACCTGACTATTCCGCAGTGGGGTCCTGCTGCGCAGAACCGTCTGCTACAGCCGAGTCGTCGGCCGCGGCAGCGGAGTCCGAAGAGGTGGATGCGGAGGTATCCTCGGCCGCATCTTCCGCATTCTTAGAGTCTACCGACTCCTCGTCGGTCGTATCCTCGCCGACCGTATCTGCATCGCTGCCCTGATGTTCTGCGGACATCGGGTTTTCCGCAGAACGGGATTGCGCCACGTCATCCAACACAGCGTGTATATATGGCGCCGCTTGGTCGTTAGAGTACTGGGAGGCAATCTCCACGCCTTCCACGACCGCAGTAGCGGTGGGAATATCCGGGTTGAACAGCAGCTCCCATACCGATAGGCGCAGGATCGCGCGGTCAACGGCCGGAATGCGGTGCAGTTCCCAGTCCTCGGCAAGGAAGCGAGAGATGGTGTCATCGATGGCATCCAGCTCTTCAGCGACGCCCTTGACAATCACCTGCGTGTATTCGGCGACAGGTGCTACCGCATTTCGGTCCTCACGTGCCAATGCGATGCGATCCTCCACGATGGCTACGGGGTCAACGTCCCTGTTTTCTGCCTCGTAGAGGATATCGGCGGCACGACGACGCGCGCGGTACCGCGCGGTGTGCCGCTTGTAGTTGATATCGCGCTTAGGGGTGTTATCAGACACAGTCAGATGCCCTAGTTGTTAACGCGGGAGAGGTACTCGCCGGTACGGGTATCGATCTTGAGGACGTTGCCGATCTCGATGAACAGCGGAACCTGGATCTCAGCACCGGTCTCCAGAGTGGCGGGCTTGGTGCCGCCGGAAGAACGGTCACCCTGCAGGCCAGGCTCGGTGTGCTCTACCTTAAGGTCTACGGAAATAGGCAGTTCTGCAAAAAGTGCCTCATCCTCGTAGAAGGAAACCTGAACGCGCATGTTCTCCAGCAGGAAGCGAGCGGCATCGCCGAACTTCTCCGGCGGGAGCTCGAACTGCTCAAAGGTCTTTTCATCCATAACAACGTAGCTGGTGCCATCGTTGTACAGGTAGGTCATATCGCGGCGGTCCACGGTAGCGGTCTCTACCTTTACGCCAGCATTCCAGGTCTTGTCCACGGTCTTACCGGAGACAACATCCTTGAGCTTGGTGCGCACGAAGGCTGGGCCCTTGCCCGGCTTCACGTGCTGGAACTCAACGATCTGCATCAGTTTGTTGTCGATCTTCAGAACGAGGCCGTTCTTGAAATCAGTAGTATCAGCCATTGCGGTTAAACTCCCGAAAATTGTGGACTAAAGGTTGAAAACAATGTTTAAGCCTACCGGACAACTGCCCCTTGGGGTATTACCGGTCCCCCATTTCTTCCCCACAGTTACCAGCGGAGTGGCTTTCGGGGCCTGTCGCCTGCCCTAAGCGGTCAGACACGCGAGCAATCAAAGGTTTTTATTCAGCAATAACTCGCTGTACGATAAGGTTTTGCTTTATTGATTTTTCACATATCTACCAAGGATTTTTGCGATGCCCCTCAAGAAGCTTTACGCCGCAGCAACTGCTACTGGCGCAGCCGTAGCGGCACTGTCCGCTCCGCAGGCCATGGCAGCAGACGCCCAGACCGTGATGTTCGGTGATTCTGTCTTTGCCAACCCAACCTATGGCCAAATTGGCACTACCTCGAGCCTGTCCCCTTCGGCAGGCACTACGCTCTCGTCTGCCACCCACGGCATCGAAGACGCTCCTGGCGCGCCGTCCCCACAGGGCTGCCCGCAGGGTCAGAGTAATGTTGGCCGCGAATTGGGGCGCGTTTCTGGTCAGCATGTAGCCAACTACGCATGCTCTGCGGCGAAGGCCGCTGGCCAGTCGCACCGCAAGGACTTCACTGAGCAGATCAACGGAGCCATTGCCAATAACGATCTCAATGGCGAAACAAAGAACGTTTTGATTCAGTTCGGCGCCAATGATTTCCAGGAAATCGTGCGCCCATCTCTTTCTTCTTCCAACCCCTACTACGACGGCATGAAGCATTCGATCCAGCGGATTCGCCACGCCGCCCCGAATGCCCGCATCACCGTTGTAGGCTATCCCGCTATCTCTGCCCGCAATGGCGCGGTATGCCCGCTGCGCACCTCCGCACCGGGATCCTCTGAAGCCGGTTTCAACATGGACTACGCGGGCCTGGTCCGCACCGGTGAGGACCAGGTCAATAGCGCCATGTACAAGGCAGCCCGCGCAAACGGCGTGCAGTATTACGACCTACGCGCCGACTCCATTGATCACGGGATGTGCGCGCCGGACAGCACCCGCTGGATTTCCGGCAAGTGGGAGTACTCCGTACCGCACAACCTCTTTAATCACCTCACGCACCTGGGCAATCGCAATGTCGCCCAGCTGCTTAACTCCAAGGTGCTGGCTCACTAGGCGGGCAGTTCAGTAAATTCCTTCGTCGCGGCGGTAATGATTTTCGGCGCACCATCGGTAATGATGAGGGTGTCTTCGATGCGCACGCCACCCTTGCCTGGCACATAGATGCCCGGCTCGACGGTCAGGGTCATACCTGCGGCGAGTTCGCCCTTACCGGTTTGTGCCGCGAACGGGGCTTCGTGGACGTCGAGGCCCACGCCGTGGCCCGTCGAGTGCACAAAGTAGTCGCCATAGCCGGCGGCGGAGATGACATCGCGGCAGGCTGCGTCGACGTCGGCAAGCTTAGCGCCCGGCACCGACGCTGCCACGCCTGCCTTTTGGGCGCGGAGCACCACATCATAGATTTCCTT
Source organism: Corynebacterium sp. MSK195 (assembly GCF_030228885.1). Lineage (NCBI taxonomy): Bacteria > Bacillati > Actinomycetota > Actinomycetes > Mycobacteriales > Corynebacteriaceae > Corynebacterium > Corynebacterium sp. MSK195. The sequence continues at coordinate 217,802 of NZ_JASPGT010000004.1, forward strand.
GGCAAAATCATTCGCCGTGCCCACGACGTAGGTGCGGGTGCAATCGGAGTTGAATCCGCGCAGGTGGGCACCGAAGTCGATGGTCACTAGGTCGCCGTCCTCGATGACCCGGTCATCGGCACCATGGTGCGGCATCGCCGAGTTCGGGCCGGACGCCACGATGGTATCGAAGCTCACTCGCTCCGAGCCGAGCATGCGCATACGATACTCCAAATCGGCGGCCACTTGGCGCTCGGTGCGGCCGGCACGCAACTCACCAGCGGCGAGTAGATCCTCCAGCGCCTGATTTGCCAGCGCGGCAATCTCTTCCAGCTTTTCTAGCTCGAGCGAATCCTTGACCAAGCGAATTTGTTCAATGACCCCGGCGATGGGAACCAAGGTAACCGACTCCGGGGCGGACTCTTCCAGCTCCTTCAGCTCGGAGACCGAGAGGTAGTCTGCTTCAAAACCGACTCGAATCGGTCCCTCGACATCGGCAAACTGCTGCAGGAGCACCTTTCCTACCGCGCGGCCTTGGATAGCCTCCAGATCGGGAACTTCGCGGGCGATCTGCGTGGTGTACCGGCCGTCGGTAGCAACCTGCGCGGTAAGGTCCTTGCGCAGCAATAGCCCGCCATTCGAGCCGGAGAATCCCGAAAGGTAGCGCACGTGCGTGAGGTGGGTGACCAGAACGGCATCGATGCGCTGGCCGGCTAGTTCCGCGGCAAGCTTGCGGCGCCGGTCACTAAAACGGGTATCTGCCAAAGCCATGATTTCATCCTTTTAGGGTCGACTGCGGTGTAGAAAGTATCCACCCAGTATATCGACCCTGCCCCTGCAGTTGGGCGGAATTCTTTCTAGCCGGCTGCCGCCCAGCCCGTTCGAGGGGTGCCTATTGGCAGAGGTAGTCCACTGCCGCCACGTAGCCGAAGACCCCCAACCCCGCGATGACGCCGCGGGCGATAGGGCTGAGATAGGAGTGATGGCGGAAGGGCTCGCGCGCATGCACATTAGAAATATGCACCTCTACGAATCCGGCGCCATCGGCTACCTCTGCCAGGGCATCCCGCAGGGCCACTGAAGTATGGGTAAAACCGCCGGGATTGATAATCACTGGGTGGCCCGCATCCGCGGCAGCATGCACCTTCTCAATGAGCTCACCCTCATGGTTGGACTGGAAGCACTCTACTTCTGCACCGTGCACGGCGGCGCGCGAGGAGATCATCTGTTCTACATCCGCCAAGGTGGTGGAACCGTAGACATCCGGTTGCCGCTTGCCCAAGCGGTTCAAGTTCGGGCCATTGAGGACAATAATCTTCATTACTACTCCGAAATCGCGGCGTAGGCCGCCTCTAACTCTTCCGTACTGGGACCTTCTAAACGGGTGGCCTCACCCACCCCAGTCAAGGCTACAAACCGGATATTTCCGTCGCGGTTCTTCTTATCGTGGGTCATTGCCTCATACAAGTCAGCGAACTGACCTGTCTTATACGAGGTCGGCAGCCCAATGCTGTGCAGGATACGGCGGTGCTTTTCCACCAATTCCGCGTCAATGAGGCCGCGCGCATGCGCCAGGTGGGCGATAAACATCATGCCCACCGCCACCGCGTTGCCATGGCGCCACTGATACTGTTCATGGCGCTCCACCGCATGGCCGAAGGTATGGCCGTAGTTGAGCGTTTCACGCAGGCCCGATTCTTTAAGGTCCTCGCCCACCACCGCGGCCTTTACCGCTATGGAGCGCGCAATCAATTCTGGAAGATATCCCTGCGGATCCACGCATGCGGCGGGATCGCTCTCATAGCGCTCAAGGATCACCGGGTCATGGATGAATCCGGTTTTGATGATTTCTGCCGAGCCAGCAATGATCTCCGCCGCGGGCAGGGTATCGAGGCGCTCGAGATCCACAAACACAGAATCCGGCTCATGAAAGGCGCCAACGAGGTTCTTGCCGGCTGCGGTATTGATGCCGGTTTTGCCGCCGACGGCCGCGTCAACCATAGCCAATAGCGTGGTCGGTACCTGAATGACCTTGATGCCCCGCATCCACCCGGCCGCAGCGAACCCAGCCAAATCGGTGGTGGCGCCACCACCGAGACCGATGATGACGTCACGGCGATTAAAGCCTTTCTCCCCCAGCTGATCCCACACGCCGCCGATCACGCTGAGTTGCTTGGCGGCCTCGGCATCGGGGACATCGATAAGCGTAGGCTCCACCCCCTCAGCGGCGACGAGTTCTGCTAAGCGCTCGGCCGCGGCACGCAGGGGCGGTTGGCAGATAATGCCCGCCTGGCCTACACCAATCTGCGCGCAGCGCTGTGCGATGTCCCGATTGAGATCGGCGCCAATGCGAACTTCATAGGGCTGTGGTCCATTAACGGCAATGCTGGGCATGGTGGTCCTTTCCGTTCGCCGCCGAGCCAGGGGGGCGAGAAACTAGTGTTAGCGCGGCGGGGAATCTACAGGGTATCGAGGAAGCCGAGGATATCGCCCACCACCTGCTGTGGGGTCCGGGCATCGGTGCGTACCCGGTAATCGGCCACCTCCTGGTAATACGGGCGGCGCGCCTCCACGAGGTTGCGGTAGTGCTCGAGGGGATCGGCGGCCGCGAGCACCGGCCGATTGCTGTCCCCGGACGTCCGCCGTGCACCTTCTTCAGGGGAGATATCCAAAAAGATGACAGTATGGCGCTCCAGCAGCTCACGGGTGGAGTCCGTCAGCACTGCCCCGCCGCCGAGGCTGACTACTCCACCAGTGCGCAGCGCCGCAGCAACGTGCTCGGCTTCGAGCGCGCGAAAGTCTGGTTCACCCAGCTCGCTAAAGACTTCCCCGCACGGCTTGTCTTTATCCTGTTCAATGAGGTGATCTGAATCCACCAGTTCGCAGCTCAAGGCGTGGGAAAGGCGGCGGCCGATGGTGGATTTACCCGCACCTGGCGGGCCAACCAAAACAACGCGTGGACGGGGCAGGCCCGTAACGGCGGTTGGGGTGGTCATAACTTACTCCTGGTCAAAAGCAAGACGGTCCGAAACGTATTTATCATACGCGGCGATGGCTGCAGAGGTTTCTTCGAGGCTATCGCCACCGAACTTTTCTAGCACGGCGCGCGCAAGGACGAGGGCAACCATTGCCTCTGCAACGACGCCCGCCGCGGGAACCGCGCACACATCGGAGCGTTGGTGAATGGCAGTAGCTTCAGCGCCGGACTCCATATCAATAGTGCGCAAGGCACGCGGAACGGTAGAAATCGGCTTCATCGCCGCCCGCACGCGCAGCTGCTGCCCGTTCGTCATGCCGCCTTCGAGGCCGCCTGCACGGTTGCTAAGGCGGGATACGCCTTCTGCGGTTCGGACCATCTCATCGTGGGCAGCGGATCCGCGACGTCGGGCCTCGGCAAAGCCATCGCCAATTTCTACGCCTTTGATAGCCTGAATGCCCATCAAGGCGCTAGCCAATTGTGCGTCCAAGCGGTCATCGCCGGAAATGTGCGAGCCCAGCCCGATAGGCAGGCCATCGACCACAACCTCAACGATGCCGCCCAGGGTATCGCCCTGCTTCTTTGCGGCCTCAATTTCCGCAATCATGGAGGCTTCAGCCGCCTTATCGCAGGCGCGGACCGGCGAGGCATCGATAGCCTCGATGTCCGCGAACGCTGGCGCAGGCCCCTCATAAGGCTCGGAAGCGCCAATGGAAATCACGTGAGAGAGAACCTCAACGCCCAAGGTCTCGCGCAGGAAATTGCGCGCAACGGTAGCTGCGGCCACACGGGCCGCCGTTTCACGCGCAGAAGAGCGCTCGAGGATGGGGCGTGCTTCACTGTGGCGGTACTTCACCATTCCGGCAAAGTCCGCGTGCCCGGGGCGCGGCCTCGTCAAGGCGGCACCGCGGCCGGAGTTCATCGCTTTAATAGTGTCTTCATCGTCCATATCCAGCGGATCAGCCGACATAATGGTGGTCCACTTGGCCCACTCCGTATTGCCAATCATGATGGCGATGGGACTACCCAAAGTGAGCCCATGGCGGACTCCACCCAGCACGGTGACCTCATCGGCCTCAAACTTCATACGGGCACCGCGGCCATAGCCTAGGCGGCGCCGGGAAAGCTGATGGGAAATATCGGCGCGGGTAATGGGGACCCCAGCGGGCATATGCTCCAACATCGAAATAAGAGCTTGGCCGTGGGATTCACCTGCAGTAGTCCAACGAAGCATGCGGGTATTATCGCACGGCCTGGCCAATCCAGTACCAACTTGGTCCCGCAATATATTCTTCCACCCCCTCAAAGAGGGTGCGCACATGCGATAATGACCGTTGCCGCTAGCAGCATTGCGGGACCATGCGGGCTCTTCTTCTGCCGACTGCACGCGGACCACAAAAGCGTCAGAAGGGACGCGCTGCCGCTTGCCGCTACCACGCCCATAAACCCGGCCACATGCCCCACCAGCATTCCCAGGGGCCAGGCGAGTTTTATGTCGCCTCCACCCACGCCTGCATGGGCCAGCCCTAGCACGAGGTACATCCCCGGCCACCACAGCCCACTCCAATTGGCAACGCCGAGCGAGAGCACCGCAGCTGGAAGGGTTAACCAGTCTGGCAATCGGCGCTGCCGAATATCCCACCAAGACAAGGCTGCTGCCCACAAACCATAAATAATTCCCCCGACTATTAGCACGGGGATCACTCTAAGGCACGCTGTGAGGAAGCGCTGGGCGTCAATGTCTACATGGCGAAGTCTGCAGTTCCTACGGCACGAGGGTTGCCGGCCCCGCTTGCCGACGCCCCTCCTACTTAGTCGTCTGCGACCGCTTCTGCAGCTCCTGGTTCAATGCCTTCAGCATGTCTTCCCGCGGGGCGGCCACCCCTGTAAATTGCTCGAACTGACTAAATGCTTGGTAGGCGAGCATGACATGCCCGCCCACAGTCTTGTACCCATTGGCCGCCGCACACGTGGTCAGCGGTGTAGGCCAGGGATCATAGATGACGTCCAGCACCGGTGCGTGGGCGAGGTCAAAGACATAGTCTTTCACCGCCGCTGACGGAACCGTGGACACAATGACATCGGCTTCCCGAGACAGGACGGATAAGTCCCCGTCGAAACTGATAAAGGAAAGCTCCAGCCCTAAGTTCTGGGCGAGCGGCAACAGTTCGGCGCTCCGGTCGGAACGATTGAGGACCGTAACCTTTTTCACCCCGCGCTCGGAAAGCGCCCACAACGCCGGACGGGCGGTGCCCCCAGCACCAATGAGCAGCGCATGACCTGCCGGACTATCCCCCAGGAGCTCGGCGAGCGCACCGCGTACGCCCTCGGTATCGGTATTGTCCGCAAACCAACCATCAGCCCTGCGCACCAAGGTGTTTGCCGAGCCAATCAGTTGGGCTCGGTCGCTTACGGTGTCCGCAAAGCGGAGGGCAGCAAACTTGCCAGGCATGGTCACGGAGAAGCCAACAAACTCTGAGTCGCTTGCCGCCACCAATTCCGGCAGCCCCTCCGCCGATGACTCAAAGCGGGTGTAGTCCCAACCGGCCAGCCCGGCGGCCTCGTAGCCAGCATTGTGAAGCACCGGAGACAAGGAGTGCTCGATGGGGCTACCAAGGACCGCCGCACGTGGCATGGTGTTTCTACCTCTTTGTGGTTATCGCGACTTTACTGGGCGGGCTGCTCGGCAGCGGCGTCGCCGTTGCCGGAACCAGCGCCCTCTCCTTCGCGCTTCGAGTCAAGCACGCCGGAGCGGATGGCGTCATCAACGCGGCCCAAGTGCTCATCGTAGCTATCGGAGAAGACGGTAGTGCCTTCCTGGTCCACGGTGACGAAGAACTTCCAGTTGCCCTCAGCCGGCTCTTCCATGGCCTTGATTGCATCGTCCGAAGGAGAAGCAATCGGGGTATCCGGTAGACCTTCCTTCGCGTAGGTATTCCACGGGGTCTTCTCCCCACGGGCCTCATCGGTGGTGGCCAGCTCAACGTCTTCCAAGCCGTAGTTCACGGTGGAGTCAAACTCCAGGCGCATTGGCTCGTCCAAGCGGTTAAGGATAACGCGGGCAACCTTGTCGAACTCGCCTGCCGGTGCCTCGCGCTCCACCAGGGATGCGGAGGTGAGCAGCTCATAAGGGCTCAAACCGATAGCCTGCGCGCGTTCCTGAATATTGGTCTCGTTGTAGCGCTTGGTGGAGCGGGTGATGAGGTCCTTGAGGATGTCCTTGGCCTCCATATTGGGGTCCAAGACATACTGACCTGGGGCGATAAGGCCCTCAATGCGCTTTGGGTCATTACCGCGCTTGTTGATAGCGTCCAAGGCCCACTCCGGTGCGCCCAGCTCGGCTGGGTCGGTTTCCGCGGCAACCTTTTCCAGGTCCTCCTTCTTCAGGCAGTTGCCATCGTTGCAGCTGACCTCAGAAATCAGGGAGTAAATGCCGTAGCGGACGTCTCCGCCCACAACCTTGACGTCCTCCAAGGTGGCGCCGCCTTGCACCTCGAGCATGTCCACGCGGTTATTCTCATCCAACAGTGCCTCGACTGCGGCGTCCGCGCTCATCTCTTCCTGTAGGCGATAAAAGCCCGGCTGGATTTGGCTCGCGCTGTGGTTCATCGACGCAGCAGAATCGAAAGCGTCCTGCGTCTTCACCACGTTCTTTTCTACCAAAGCAGGTCCGAGCTCGGACATGGACGAGCCTTCCGGCACCTCCACCAGCTGGGTGGTACCGTTGCCGGTTCCTTCATAATCGGCGGAGGTATTGCCGAGGCGGAATCCGATGTAGATAAGGGCGCCAAGGATGACGATGATGGACGCAATGACAACGGCAATGCCGCGCTGGCGGCGCTTGACGTATTTCGGCTCCATCGATCGGCCGAGGCGTTCTTGGTTACGGCTCACGTGTTTTAGTCTCCTGAGTCTGAAGGCTGGTCTATTGCATCTTGGGTTCGTAGCGCGCTCGCACGCCCATCCAACCAAGTCTGCAATATCTCCACCGCTGCTGCTTGGTCGATGACTTTACGGCCCTTCTTCTCGGACACGCCAGACGCGCGCAGCGCGGTAGTTGCTGCCACGGTGGTCAGACGCTCATCAGCCAAACGTACTGGTGGTGGAACTTTATCTATATTTGCATCTCGATTCAACCGACGGCGGATCCGAAACGCAATTTCCTTAGCATGTTTTACGCTTTTTGAGCCATTTCCCTGCAGGTCCCGCGGCAGCCCTACGATGACCTCTACTGCGCCATAACAATCAATCAGTTCTAGGATGCGGTCAATATCGCCCTTATCGCGGTCCTTGAACCCGGTTTCCCGGTGCACGGTCTCCACTGGGGTGGCAAGCGTGGCTTCCCTATTGGACACTGCCACGCCAATGCGCACCGTGCCGACATCGAGTGCGAGCCGACGGCCCTGCCCCGGATCATCAACTCCGGGGGTATCTGGTTCCACTTTTGCCACGGTCGAACTCCTACAGGGACTCGAGCATGTCCTTGACGGCCTCGAAGCCGCGCTCAGCACCGGCCGCAGTAGAACCAGAGCCCTGAGCCATATCCGGCTTACCGCCGCCGCGTCCGTCAACGTACTGGCCAAACTGCTTGACGATGTCCCCGGACTTCACGCCGCGCCCAACGGCCTTGTCCGTGGCCGCCGCGATGAACGGGAACTTGCCTTTGTCCTCGGCGCCCAAGACGATGACGGCTTCTTCCTCGCGCAGGCGGTTGCGCAGGTCCGTAGCAACGGTGCGCAGGTCCCCGCCGGTGGTGCCTTCCGGCAAGGTCAGCGCAATGACCTTGAACCCATTGATGTCCTTAGCCGCGCTGACGAACTCGGAGGCACGCGCAGCCAGCTGCTGCTTGCGCAGGGTTTCAATTTCCTTCTCCGCTGCCTTGAGCTTTTCAGACAGCTGAGCAATGCGCTCCGGCAGGTCCTCGGTCTGTACCTTCAGCTCGCGAGAAACGCCTTCCACCAAGGCGGTCTCCTTGGAGTAGTAACGGAAGGCATCCAAACCGGAGTAGGCCTCGATGCGGCGAGCACCAGAGCCAACGGAGGACTCACCGAGCACGGACACCGGTCCGATTTCAGCGGAGGAACCAACGTGGGTACCGCCGCACAGCTCGATGGAGAACGGGCCACCGATCTCTACCACGCGGACTTCCTTGCCGTAGTTCTCACCGAATAGTGCCATAGCGCCCATGGCCTTGGCCTCCTCCAGGGAGGTCTCAATGGTGTTGACGGCAAAGTTGGAGTCGATTGCCTGGTTAGTAATCAATGCAATCTCTTCCAACTGCGCCTGGCTGAGCTGCTCGGTGTAGTTGAAGTCAAAGCGTAGGTAGCCCGGGCGGTTCATGGAGCCGGCCTGGACGGCGGTGGGGCCAAGCACCTGGCGCAGTGCGGCGTGAATGAGGTGGGTTGCGGAGTGCGCCTGGGTGGCACCGTGGCGCCACTGCTCGTCGACGGCTGCTTCAACGGACATACCCAAGTCAAGGCCGCCGGCGGTAACTGTAGCCTTGTGTACCCACAGCTTCTTACCAATCTTTTGAACGTCGTTGACCTCCAGCAGGGATTCGCCGGCAATAATGCGGCCGCGGTCTGCCATCTGGCCGCCCGCTTCGGCGTACAGCGGGGTGTGGTCCAAGATGACCTCAACCTGCTCGCCCTCGCGCACCTGGTCGACCTTCTCGCCGCCGCGGACGAGGCCGATCACGCGGGCGTCGGAAGTAAGCTCCTCAAAGCCGGTGAAGACGGTGGGGTTATTGTCTACCCAGTCACGGTAGAGGGAAAGGTCAGTGTGGCCGTGCTTCTTGGCCTGATTATCGGCCTTGGCGCGGCGGCGCTGCTCGCCCATGGCATCGTTAAAGCCATCCATGTCGACCTCAAGGCCGGCCTCCTGGGCCATCTCCAAGGTCAAGTCGATGGGGAAACCATAGGTATCGTGCAGCTCAAAGGCCTTCTCGCCCGGCAGGACCTTTGCGGTCTTCGCGCGGGAGGTGGACTTGAGCTCCTGGACGGCATCATCGAAGAGGCGGGTGCCGGACTCGAGGGTCTTCAGGAAGGCCTTTTCCTCATTCACGGCAACGCGCAGGATGCGCTCGCGGTTGTCTGCGATCTCCGGGTAGGACGGGGTCATAGTATCCATGACCGTATTCATGAAGCGCTCCATAGTCGCGCCCTTAGCGCCCAGCAGCTTGGCGGAACGGATAATGCGGCGCAGCAGGCGGCGCAGGATGTATCCGCGGCCCTCATTGCCTGGGGTCACGCCGTCCAGGATGAGCATCATGCCCGTACGGGAGTGGTCAGCTACCACGCGGAAGCGGATATTGTCCTCGTGGGAGGCCTTGTCACCATAGGTGGCGCCGGTAAGCTCCTCGGCTACGTCAATAACTGGGCGCAGCAGGTCCGTTTCATAGACGTTGTCTACGTCCTGCAAAATGCAGGCCACGCGCTCGATGCCCAGGCCGGTATCGATATTCTTCTTCGGCAGCTCGCCGACGATCTCAAAGTTGCCCTTGCCAATGCCCTCGCCGCGCTCATTTTGCATGAAGACCAGGTTCCAGATCTCCATGTAGCGGTTGTCATCGGCGATCGGGCCGCCGTCCTTGCCGTACTCAGGACCACGGTCATAATAGATCTCGGAGCACGGGCCACAGGGCCCAGGGATACCCATGGACCAGTAGTTGTCCTCCATGCCGAGGCGCTGAATGCGCCCTTCAGGCACGCCGATCTTGTCGCGCCAAATTTCGGCGGCCTCATCATCATCCAGGTAAACGGTGACCCACAAGCGCTCTGGGTCTAGGCCAAAGCCGCCCTCATCAACGGAGCCGGTAAGCAAGGCCCACGCATTGGTGATGGCGCCTTCCTTGAAGTACTGGCCAAAGGAGAAGTTGCCGGCCATCTGGAAGAAGGTGTTGTGGCGGGTGGTAATGCCCACCTCATCAATGTCCAAGGTGCGCACGCACTTTTGGATGGAAGTGGCAAGGCCCTTGGCAAAGGGCGGGTTCTGCTGGCCCAAGAAGTAGGGCTTAAACGGAACCATGCCGGCATTAACGAAAAGCAGGTTAGGGTCATCCAGGATCAGCGAGGCGCTTGGTACTGCCTCGTGACCAGAATTGACGAAGTGCTGGGTAAACCGTTCCCGGATCTCATGAGTCTTCACGAGCAACAATCCTAACTGTCTGAGCTTTCATCTTCTATCAAGAAGTTTCTAACCCGCCCAACTCTACCCTTCGCTGCACAGCGATTTCCCATCGGTGGGGATCAGCGAGGCCGGCGCGCGTTTTTGCCGGGGCCGCGTTTGCCACGAATAATGCTGCGCAAGCGGCCTATATAGTCATAAACACGCTTCTCAGCCCCGTGATCGGTGGGTTCATAGTAAACCGAACCCTCCAGCTCATCGGGCAGATACTGCTGCTCTACTACGCCGCGGGGATCATCGTGGGGGTAGACATAGCCCACGGCATTTCCCATCCGCTTGGCGCCCTCATAGTGCCCATCGCGCAGGTGCGGTGGCACGTGGCCCACCTTGCCGGCGGCTACATCGGCTTGCGCCTGCGTGATGGCAGAAATGACCGAGGGAGACTTGGGCGCGGTGGCCAGGTGAATGGTGGCTTGCGCGAGCGGGATTCGGGCTTCTGGCATGCCAATGAGCTGAGCGGCCTCGGCCGCTGCCACGGCCACCTGGAGGGCGGTGGGATCGGCCATGCCGATGTCCTCGGAGGCGTGCACAATGAGCCGCCGGGCAATAAAGCGCGGGTCCTCCCCGGCTTCTACCATGCGGGCGAGATAATGCAGCGCCGCATCCACATCGGAGCCGCGAATGGACTTAATGAACGCGGAAACCACGTCATAGTGTTGGTCGCCGTCGCGGTCGTAGCGCACCACTGCCTTATTGACGTTGTCCGTGACCGTTTGTGGGGTAATTTCCCCGCCATCGTCAACCGCCTCGGCCGCGGCCTCGAGATAGGTCAGCGTGCGCCGCGCATCGCCACCGGCGAGGAGCACCAACTGATCCAAGGCTTCATCGGTAATCCGAATGTCGCGCTCACCTAGGCCACGGTCGCTTTCGAGCGCGCGCTTGGCGACGCCCCTTAAGTCATCGTCGCTTAGCGAATGCAGCTGCAACAGCAGCGAGCGAGACAGAAGCGGCGCGACGACGGAGAAGGAAGGGTTTTCCGTGGTTGCCGCGACGAGCAATACCGTGCGATTCTCCACGGCCGCAAGGAGCGCGTCCTGCTGAGTCTTGGAAAATCGGTGCACCTCATCGATGAACAGCACCGTGCGCCGACCATGAATGAGCTCTTGCCGAGCGTGGGTGATGACCTCGCGGACCTGCTTGACGCCCGAATCGAGGGCAGAGAGGCCCACGAAGTTCTGCCCCATTTGGCTAGCGATGAGCGAGGCAATGGTGGTCTTGCCGGTGCCCGGCGGCCCGTACAAGATGACAGAGGCCTCCCCTGAGCCTTCCACGAGGCGGCGTAATGGCTTGCCGGGAGCCAGAAGGTGGTCTTGTCCGACCACTTCATCTAGGTTTTGGGGACGCATCCGCGCCGCCAGTGGCGACCCGGCGTGGGTGGCGAAAAGGTTCTTCCCGGGCAGCGGCGACGCGCTGCGGTCCGGAGTGGGCCCGCCGAATAAAGAGTCTTGAGACACTGGAAAGCTACCTCCTATAAGCGTGCGGGCACATCGCGATTGTCTATTCGTCGTCCAAGCGGCGCGCAATGGCGCTGCCAAATTCCGCAATGGGCGCGCAGGTGGGGCCATCGCAGCGCGCGGCATATCGAGATAGCGCCTCAAAGGTTTCATAGAGGTCGCGGCGCACGAGCAATTCATCTTCAGTGAACGGTCCGTGATCGGCCGGACGCAAAATGGAGCGCTGCGGATCGTGGACGACCTCGGCTTCTCCCCTAACTAGGGCAACCAGCCCTTCGATGCCGCCGGCGTGCATCGTGGTCACGCTCGATAGCGCCCAGCCAATAAGCGACGCCACGATAAGGCCGTGGATTTCTTCCGCATTGGAAAATAGCGGCCACACCTCAGATACGGCACGGGACCAGGCAGAGATGAAGATGTCTGCCTCTTCGTCCGTAATCGGCTTGGAGAAGAGGAACTGTGGGAATCCGGCGATAACGCAGGCTACGTCGAAGCCAACATTGCGGAATCCTGCCCATTCATAGTCCAAGAAGTGCAGGCGCTGGGACACAATAATGTTATCCGGCGAAAGGTCAAAGGGAGTAAAGGCCCGGTCTTTGCCGGATGCTAGGGAGCGTGCGGCTTGACCCGCAAGTTCCCGGAAGCTTGCCGGTGCTTCAAGCCCTGCCTTATCCAGCAAATCAAGGCCGATGCTAATGGAGCGCTCCAGCGCCTCATCGCGCACGGACTGGTGCGGGGCCAAGTCCGGGTTCTTGCGCAGCATCCTAGTGAGCAAGGTTTCATAATCTTGCTCATGGCCCGCGGTTCCAGCGTGCATGTGCCCCAACGCACTGCCCAGCGAGCGCAACACCCGTACGCGGTCATCATCGGTGGACTGTACGAGGACATCGGCAAGCGTTTCGCCCTCACCCAAGTCCGTCAACACAATAATGCGCTGCTCCAGATCGTGGGCCAGAAGCACAGGCCCGGGGCGCACGTCCTCAGATAACGCGGTGGTGAATTGATAAGCCACCACCTCGCGCAGCATCGCGGCATCATCGACGCCATAGCCGGTGACCGGGTTGTACTTTATGACTACCGAGCGGTGCGGCAGGAAGGCTCCAGGGGCAATCTTGGCGCGCAGGACCATTGCATTCCCGGAACCATCCAAGCGCTCTACGCTCGACATTTCCGGGGTACCACCAAAACGGCGCGACAACATCTCCGAGGCGGCTTTGATGACGTCCTCGGGTGACAGCACAGCTTTGTTATCAACCATAGTTCTATCCAGTATGCCCCCTCACACCAAAGCGGGGTCACAAGTTCGCCCGCTGCGAAATTGCCGCGGACTACGATGTGCCCCGCACGGTGCGCCTGAAAGGCCGAGGTTTAAGCTCCCGGCCTACTTCTCCTCAGCGGTTTCTGCCGTAGTGGAACCGGCCTTGTCCTGTTCCTTCTTCTTTTCTGGCTTGTAGTCTACGCCGGTCTCCTTACGCTGTGCGGCAGGGATTGCCGCCGGGGCGTCGGTAAGCGGATCCACGCCGCCGCCAGACTTCGGGAACGCAATGACGTCGCGGATGGAGTCGAAGCCGCCCAACAGGGAGACGATGCGGTCCCAGCCGAAGGCGATGCCGCCGTGTGGTGGGGCGCCGTACTGGAAAGCATCGAGCAGGAAGCCGAACTTCTCCTGAGCCTCCTCGTCACCGATTCCCATGACGTCAAAGACGCGCTTCTGCACGTCCTGCTGGTGAATACGGATGGAGCCGCCGCCAATCTCGTTGCCGTTGCAGACAATGTCATAGGCGTACGCCAGCGCCTCACCCGGGTTCTGGTCAAAGTTGTCCAGGTACTCCGGCTTCGGGGAGGTAAAGGCGTGGTGAACCGCGGTCCACTTGGAGTGGCCCAGCGCGACGTCACCAGAAGCGGTCGCATCAGCGGAAGGCTCAAAGAGCGGAGCGTCTACAACCCAGGTAAAGGCCCAGTCGCCTTCCTTAATAAGGTCCAGCTTCTTTGCAATCTCGCCACGTGCAGCGCCCAACAGGGCACGGGAAGACTTGGTGTCACCGGCGGCAAAGAAGATAGCGTCGCCCGGCTTAGCGCCGACGTGCTCTGCAATGCCCTCGCGCTCGGCGTCAGTAATGTTCTTAGCTACCGGACCGCCCAAGGTGCCGTCCTCGCCCACGGTGATGTAGGCCAGACCCTTGGCTCCACGCTGCTTTGCCCAATCCTGCCAAGCATCGAACTGACGGCGTGGCTGAGAAGCGCCGCCTTCCATGACCACGGCGCCTACGTATTCGTTTTGGAAGACGCGGAAAGTGGTGTCCTTGAAGAACTCGGTGCACTCCACAATCTTGATGTCAAAGCGCAGGTCCGGCTTATCGGAACCGTAGTACTTCATCGCGTCGGCGTAGGTCATGCGCGGGATTGGAGTCTTGATCTCGTAGCCGATGAGCTTCCACAGCTCGGTGACAATCTCTTCCGCCAAGGCAATGACATCGTCCTGGTCTACGAAGGACATCTCCACGTCCAACTGGGTAAACTCCGGCTGGCGGTCAGCGCGGAAGTCCTCATCGCGGTAGCAACGCGCGATTTGGTAGTAGCGCTCCATGCCAGAGACCATGAGCAGCTGCTTGAAAAGCTGCGGGGACTGCGGCAGTGCATACCAGGTGCCTGGCTTCAAACGCGCTGGTACCAGGAAGTCGCGTGCACCCTCCGGGGTGGAACGGGTCAAGGTTGGAGTCTCGATCTCAGCAAAGTCATGAGAATCCAGCACCTTGCGGGCCGCGCGGTTGGCAGCAGAACGCAGGCGCAGTGCCTTTGCCTGGCGCTCGCGGCGCAGGTCCAGGTAGCGGTACTTCAGACGAGTCTCCTCGCCTACCTCACCCGAGGTAGAAGGATCATCAATCTGGAATGGCAGCGCTGCGGACTTATTCAGAACCTCAAGATCCGCGACATTAACCTCAATCTCACCGGACGGCAGGTTGGGGTTTTCCGAGCCTTCTGGGCGAGGCTCCACGGTACCGGTGACCTTAACGCAGTATTCGGAACGCAGGTCGTGGGCGCGCTCCGCCACGTCAGATTCACGGAAGACAACCTGGGCAATGCCGGAGCGATCGCGCAGGTCAATGAAGATCACACCACCGTGATCGCGGCGGCGGGAAACCCAACCGGTTAGGGTGACGGTCTCTCCTGCGAGTTCTTTGCGGAGCTCACCTGCTAAGTGGGTACGCAGCACTGTTGTTCAATCCCTTCTGAAAATTGTGTCACTTGCGGGTCCCGCCACGCGTAAACAGCGCGCGCCAAACCAAGCACAAGACTAGGAACGCGCACAATTCTACATCCCTACCAGTACGCGGAGCGCAGTTAGGTGGACGCAAGCTAATCCCGAAGGTCGCAGAAGAACCACCGTTTCCCTCCTTCAGCCTCTTTGCAACAATCTTCATCCTGTGTATGAGGGGACCATGTGGCACTATTTAGGCATGACTTTTAGATCAGGTGCCGATTTCGGCGGCAAGGAAGCGCGTTCGGGTGGCGGCGGCGGTGGCATCGCCATTGGCGGTGGCATCGGCTCGATTGTTCTCGTAGGCCTCTTCCTCCTCATGGGCGGCAACCCCTCAGACTTGGGCGCAATTCTGGGCAGCGAGCAGACCCAATCCGACGGCGCTGCACAGGGCGAAAGCCCCGAATGTGAAACTGCAGAAGATGGCAACACCAAGGATGAATGCCTTGTAGAGTTCACCGGTCGCAGCGTGGATAACGTCTGGTCAAAGGTCTTGCCGGAACAGGCAGATATCCAATACACCGAGCCGGAGCGCGTGGTCTTCCACGGCGGCGTTAATACCGGTTGTGGCGCGGCCTCTTCTTCTACTGGCCCCTTCTACTGCCCGCGCGATGAGTCCGCTTATTTCGACACCGCGTTCTTTGATTCCTTGCGCAACTTCGGCGCGGAAAATGCCCCTTTGGCCCGCATGTACATCGTGGCGCACGAGTTCGGCCACCACATTCAAAACCTTGAGGGCACCCTCGGCCTGTCGGACTATGACGACCCAGGCGCCGATTCCAACGCGGTGAAGATCGAGCTCCAGGCTGACTGCTACGCAGGCCTGTGGGCTTCCTACGCCGACAAGGGCGATAACCCCTTGCTCGAGCCGATTACTAAGGAACAGGTCTCAGACGCTGTCGCGGCTGCCCAGGCGGTGGGCGATGACAATATCCAGCGCCGATCCGGCGGCCAGGTCCAGCCCGACTCCTGGACGCATGGTTCCTCCGAGCAGCGTGAGAAGGCATTCCTTGCCGGATATAACTCCGGCAAAATGTCCCAGTGCGACACCCTTGAGCGCGGCGCCTACCGCGGCTAATACTCACAACGTGGCCGTCATCTAAAAGCGGCGGCCATTATGTTCGCAAATAGCCACATTGCTTTTACGAACTCCACATCTTGAGTTCACTTTCCCGACACCTAGAGCCTTTAGTCTAAGCGTGCATTCTCTACATAAGAATTTCCTTTGAGAATCCTTTTCGCCACGCTGACAAGCGCGGCCATACCCCTCGTGCACGCTTGACTGAAAGGTTCTTTCTGTGTCTACCCCTACCACCCAGATGACGGACATTGAGGCCGTCAATGGCAAGGGCAACGACTGGATTTGGCACGCCATTTTTGGCGGCCTTACCGCCGTTACCCTCATCGGCTTTATGGTCTGGGGCCACGACTACGTCGACGGCTCTAAGCCCATTCTCCTTGGCACCGCCATTCTCTTCGCCCTTTTCATGGCCTTCAATATTGGCGGCAATGACGTCGCCAATTCCTTCGGTACCTCCGTAGGCGCCGGAACGCTGTCTATGAAGCAGGCCCTCGTTGTCGCCGCCATCTTTGAGGTCTCCGGCGCCATCCTCGCCGGCGGCGAAGTTACCGATACCGTGCGCTCTGGCATCGTCGACCTTGACGCCATCGATGGGCTAGACCCCATGGAATTCGTCTACATCATGATGGCGTCCCTCTTGGGTGCGGCCATCTGGCTCCTTGTTGCCACCCGTATGGGTTGGCCAGTATCTACCACTCACTCCATCGTCGGCGGCATCGTCGGCGCTGCGCTCACGGTCGGCTTTGTCACCGGCAAGGGCAGCTGGAACATGGTGCAGTGGGGCGAGATTGGCACCATCGCCATCTCGTGGGTGCTCTCCCCTGTCCTCGGCGGTCTCGCCGCGTTTATCCTGTTCAAATGGATTAAGACCTCAATCTTGGTCTACAACGAGGAAGCGGACCGAAAACTGCGCGAAATCAAGACCCGTCGCGCGGAGCTGCGCCAAGAGCACAAGTCTCGCTTTGCTCGCCTCAATGAGATCCAGCAGATTAGCTACACCAACGCCATGGCCCGGGACGCCGCCTTGGTGGCGGAAGAAGACTTCGATCCGGAGCAGCTGGAATCTGAGTATTACCGCGATCTGTATAACCTCAACAAGGACATGGATGATGTCAAGGCTCACCGCGCCCTGGAAAGCTGGGTACCGGTACTAGCCGCTCTTGGCGCAATCATCATTTCCGCCATGGTGATGTTCAAGGGTCTAAAGCACACTGGACTCGATTTCAGCGTCCTTCAGAACCTGTTGGTTATGGGCATGGTCGGCGCAGTGGTATGGATGGCCGTCTTCATTTTCGCCCGCTCCCTGAAGAAGAAGTCGCTGGCTAAGTCCACCTTTCTTCTCTTTTCTTGGATGCAGGTATTTACCGCTTCGGCCTTCGCCTTCTCCCACGGTTCCAACGACATTGCCAATGCCATTGGCCCCTTCGCTGCGGTTATTGACGTCCTCAAGACCGGCCAAGTAAACGATGAGGCTGCCGTGCCGGTTGCCGTCATGATTGCCATGGGCATCGCCCTGATTTCTGGCCTGTGGTTCATCGGCCGCTTCGTAATTCAGACCGTGGGCTCGGGCCTAACCCAAATGCACCCCTCCTCCGGCTTCGCTGCTGAGCTTGCCGCCGCCGCTGTGGTGATGGGTTCATCGATCTTGGGCCTTCCGGTATCTTCCACCCACATCCTCATCGGCGCCGTGTTGGGCGTGGGCATTGTCAACAAGGCAGCAAATTGGAACCTGATGAAGCCTATCGCCTTGGCGTGGGTTATTACGCTCCCAGCCGCCGCAGTCATCGCCGCCATTACCGTGTCGGTGCTGCGCGTAGTCTTCTAGGGGTAGCTCAGCGCCGCTTATCCTCGGCACCCCTTTCATCCGCTAGCCGCACCGGCCATCGAGCCGGGGCTAGCGGATTTTCCATTGGGTGGCTTGGACTAACACCCTGCTTGGCGACGCCCCCCTTCTCTACACTGGCCCATATGACCGCGCACCGAGCTACTGCATTCCTGGCCGCATTCAACGACATAGAACAACACTTGCGCTCGGCTCTCAACGCTGAGAACTCAGATTCCTTTTGGTGGATAGTAGATAAGGCACGAGACAAACACATGCTTTCTGGCAAGCAAGCCGAGGCACTGAAAGATTTTTCTAACCTTCGCAATGCCATTGCCCACGGGCGTTACTACAAATCAGAGCCCATCGCTGAACCGCACGAAGCAGTGGTCAAGCAAATCTCCGCCCTCCGAGACATAGTGGTTTCCCCACCCGACGCACTCCACGTTTTGCAGCCACAAAAGGTATTTACCTTGACATCTGCCACATCAATCATGGAGGCATTTAACGTCATAAAGGATAAAGACTTCTCCCAAATCCCCATCTATGATGAGGGCCGCTTCACCGCTTTGCTAACCACCAACACTATCGCTCGATGGGTAGCCAGAGACCTCAGCGATAATCTCGTGCTCGATGCTGCGGACATCGCGGACATTGTGGAATACAAAGAACCCAGTGATCGCGCTATCTTTCTTGCCCGCACAGTAAGCGTGCAGGAAACGGTGGACGCCCTTTCAGAAACCGACAACCAAGGACATCACCCATGCGCCGCGGTCATCACGGAACACGGCAAGGTCACTGAGAGGCCCCTGCGCCTCGTTGCACCGGCCGATCTACCGGCACTTTTTGATGCCCTAGAATGGGAATAATTCTCCCGCAGTCGGCTTTCCCGCAGTCGGCACTGCGTCTATCTGTACTCCTGTGCACCGCATAGAAAGGCAACCATGCAATTCGGCATCTTCAGTATTGGGGATTTGACCACTGACCCCATCTCAGGAAAGACCCCCACTGAGGCTGAGCGCATCCGCAACCTAACGGAAATTGCGCTTAAAGCCGAAGAGGTTGGCCTTGATGTCTTTGCTACCGGCGAGCACCACAACCCGCCCTTCGTTCCGTCCTCTCCTACAACACACTTGGCGTATATCGCCGCGCAGACGGAGCGCTTGCAGCTATCTACTGCAACCACGCTGATTACTACCAATGACCCTGTAAAGATCGCAGAGGACTATGCATTTTTGCAGCACCTTGCTGACGGCCGCGTAGACCTCATGCTCGGCCGCGGAAATACCGGCCCGGTCTATCCCTGGTTTGGCAAAGACATCCAGCAAGGAATTCCTTTGGCTATTGAGAACTATCACCTGCTGCGCAGGCTGTGGCGTGAGCCAGTTGTTAATTGGCAAGGAAAGTTCCGCGCGGGATTAGAAGGGTTTACCGCTACTCCGGCACCGCTGGATGGAATTCCGCCCTTTGTCTGGCACGGCTCCATTCGTTCGCCGCAAATCGCTGAACAAGCCGCATACTACGGCGATGGCTTCTTCCACAACAATATCTTCTGGAATAAGGAACACACCGCCCAGATGGTAGACCTCTACCGCCGTCGCTTTGAAAGCTATGGCCATGGCCAAGCGGACCAAGCAATCGTCGGACTTGGCGGCCAAGTCTTCATTGGCGAGACCGAACAAGAAGCTAAAGACTTCTTCCGCCCCTACTTCGACAACGCCCCAGTCTATGGCCACGGGCCAAGCCTCGAGGACTTCACGGCGCAGACTCCACTGACCGTCGGCACCGTAGAACAAGTAATTGAAAAGACCCTCAGCTTCGCTGACTGGGCCGGTGACTACCAGCGCCAGCTATTCCTCATCGATCATGCCGGACTGCCCCAAGAGGTAGTTCTCCAGCAGATAGAAATTCTCGGCACGCAGGTTGTTCCCGAGCTGCGACGCCGCTTTGCGCAGCGCCGCCCGAGCCACGTGCCTTCTGACCCGCCGACGCACGCAAGCTTGCTCTCTGAGCCTCATCCTTCACACCTTCAGGTCAGCCCAGGAAAGGAGAACTAGTTATGCGCTCCCTCCTCGTTATCTCAGCTGGTCTTTCGCAGCCGTCATCCTCTCGCAGGCTGGCGGACATGCTCGCAGAAACCACCCGCGCCAAAATCTCCGCGCGCGGTGAAGGAGTCCACATCGACGTCATTGAGGTCCGCGATCTCGCTTTCGAACTAGCTACCGCCATGACCGATCAGACTGCGCACACACCGCTTTTGGCTAGAGCCAAGCAGCAAGTTGCCGATGCCGATGGACTCATCGCCGTCACCCCGGTATTCCAAGGCAGCTATTCGGGCCTTTTCAAGATGTTCTTTGACGCCTTGGAGCCCCATGCCCTCGACAACCTTCCCACCATTATCGCAGCTACGGCCGGTTCTTCGCGCCATTCCCTCATTTTGGACTACGCGCTCCGCCCGCTATTTAACCAACTCCACGCCAACATCGTGCCAACTGGCGTATTCCAGGCCGCAGAAGACTTAGGCACTCCGGAGGGAGAGCGCATCGTCTCCCGGATTGAGCGCTCTGCCATCCAGCTGGCTGACCAGATAGTTGCCCCGCGAGACAGGGTGCCCGGAATTGCCGGCGATCCCACCGGGCTGGGAGGCCGCTCCACCGTCCGGCTAGCAAAGGAGAACTTCATCCCCCTTGACAAGCTCCTGAATGGGTACGGCAAATAAGCCACAACGAGAGCAGTGCTACGCATAGACGGCGATTGATAGAAGGTGTGACTTTCGCTACCCTGGTCACATAAAATCTGCCTCTACCCTTTGGGTCCAGCTCTGACCGAAATAGCGGCACAGCAAGCACCCGATAGCTATCCCTTCAGAAAGGTTCGGCACAGCTTAAATATGACAATTAGCGTCACGGACATCTTTTCCATCGGCATTGGCCCTTCTTCTTCCCACACCGTCGGGCCCATGCGCGCGGCTAAGCAATTCCTCGATTCCCTAGAGAAGCACCCAGCTAAGGTATATACGGAGTTGCGCGGCTCGCTTTCCGCCACCGGCCGTGGCCACGCTTCCGATCGCGCCGTCATCCTTGGGCTCGCCGGCTGGGATCCGCTGAGCGTGCCTATCGACGCCGAGCCCCACGCGGGCGGCTTTATCCCCAGCGAAGGAACCATATCTGGTCCCCGCGGCACGGTGGATTATGAGATCGTCTTTGATAATGAACCGCTGCCCCAGCACCCGAATGGCATGATTTTTAGCGCCTGGGATGACAACGGCAACCTCCTCGCAGAAAAGGAAGAATACTTCTCTGTCGGCGGCGGTTTTATCCTCTCCCGCGCCGAGCTCGATGCGGAAGTCGCCGAAAGCAATGAGGTTCCTGCCGGCGTAGCCGCCGCCCAGGTAGATGACTCCGTTCCCTATAAGTTCACCACGGGCGAAGAATTGCTCAACCTCTGCGAGGCTCATGACAAAGCAATTTGGGAGATCGTACTTGCCAACGAGGAAGCCTTGCACCGCGATGAAGGCGGAGCGGAATACGTTCTGCGCCACCTTGATTTAGTCTGGGACATCATGCGTGAATGCGTAACCGAGGGTATTTCCACCAAGGGGCTTCTTCCAGGTGGCCTGCGTGTGGCACGCCGTGCCCCGAAGATGTATGCACAGTTGCTAGAAAACCAGGACGACACCAGCTGCGGTTTCTCCGCCATGGAGTGGGTTAACCTGTACGCCCTAGCAGTTAATGAGCAAAACGCTGCCGGTGGCCGCGTCATTACTGCACCTACCAACGGCGCGTGCGGCATCATTCCAGCAGTTCTGCACTATGCGCGCGATTTCCGCGCAGACTTCACCCGTTCCACAGCTCGGCGCTACCTATTGACCGCCGGTGCCATCGGCATGATTATCAAGGAAAACGCGTCCATCTCCGGAGCCGAGGTTGGCTGCCAAGGCGAGGTGGGTTCCGCCTCCGCTATGGCCGCCGCAGGCATGGCAGAGCTGCTGGGTGCAGCCCCGGCGCAGGTGGAAAACGCCGCGGAGATTGCTTTGGAGCATAATTTGGGCCTTACCTGCGACCCAGTGGGCGGTTTGGTGCAGATTCCGTGTATTGAGCGCAATGCCATTGGCGCGGTAAAGTCCATCAACGCCGCGCGCATGGCCAAAATGGGCGAAGGCACTCACCACGTGACCTTGGATAATGCGGTACAAACCATGGCTGAAACCGGCCGCGATATGCTCTCCAAGTACAAGGAGACCTCCCTGGGCGGATTGGCCAAGACCATGGGCTTTAGCGTTTCGCAGGTGGAGTGCTAAAAAGGACTCCATGCGCGCAGATGCCCTTCATCGCCGTACCGCTATTATTGCCGCGGCGTGCCAGCTTTTTCGTACCCACGGCGATGATGTCGCTTTGGAAAAGGTGGCTACGCAGGCTGGCGTAAGCGTGGCTACGGTCTACCGCAACTTCCCCAACCGCGCGAGCCTTATCCGCGCGTGCGCGGAATATATGGGTAATGCCTTTGCCAAGTTTCAACAGCGCCTCATCGCGGACTTTGAAAACTCTACGCATTCTGGAGAAGACTACGTCCGCACTTACGCCACCCATATCCTGACAATGGGACTAAACACGCTCATTCCTGCGTTCGTCCCTCAGGATTTGGACTCTCTTAGCCCTGAGTTAATCGCCCAGCGCGACCTCCTGGAGCGCAACGGCCGACGGTTTATTGAGCTGGGCCAAAAGCAAGGCGAGATTGGCCCCGGCGTCACCCACCTCGAATTCATTGTGGGACTGTTGAGCCTGGCACGACCCCGCGAGGTTGATATCGAGGCCTACCAGCCGGATATACAGGAAAAGATCATTGATCTCTTTCTGGCAGGCCTAAAAAGTGGGCACCGCGCCTAAGCGCGATGCCCATCGACCAAAGAAATTTAGGCCTCGCCGTTCATTTCCCGAGCAAGTACGGACACTAGGTCCGAAACCTTGACGTCGTGCTGCTCATGGGCGGCAAGGTCCTTGAGCGCAACCGTGCCATTTTCTAGCTCTTGTTCACCCAAGACCAGCGCGAAGCGTGCGCCGGCGCGGTCGGCGCCCTTCATCGCACCCTTCAGGCCGCGGTCTCCAAAGGACATATCCGCAGAGATTCCAGCCTTGCGGAGGTCATTGATCAGGGCGGTCATGGTGCGCTTGGCGGCACTACCCAGTGCAACGCCAAAGACGTCCACGCGGGACTCAACGCCATCGAGGGTGATGCCCTCAGCCTCCAGCGCCAGCAAGGCGCGGTCGACACCCAGACCGTAGCCGATACCAGATAGGTCTTGGCCGCCTAGCTGGGCCATCAGCCCGTCGTAGCGGCCACCGCCACCAATGCCGGACTGCGCGCCGAGTCCGTCATGAACGAACTCGAAGCAGGTCTTGGTGTAGTAGTCCAAACCGCGGACCATACGGGGATTAATCTCGTAAGCTACGCCCATATCGTCCAGCATGCCGGTAACGGTTTCGAAGTGCTCGCGGCATTCGTCATTGAGGTGGTCGAGCATCAAGGGGGCGTCGGCAAGCTGCTCTTGGACCTCCGGGCGCTTGTCATCCAGCACGCGCAAAGGGTTAATCTCTGCACGGTGGCGGGTCTCTTCATCCAAGTCGAGCTTAAAGAGGAATTCCTGCAGCTTCTCGCGGTAAGCTGGGCGGCAGTTGCGATCGCCCAAGCTGGTGAGCTCGAGGCGGAAGCCGCTAAGCCCCAGCGCGCGGAAGGAACGATCCGCCAAAGCGATGACCTCGGCGTCAAGCGCAGGATCGTCCACGCCAATAGCTTCTACACCGACCTGCTGTAGCTGCCGGTAGCGGCCAGCCTGGGGGCGCTCATAGCGGAAGAACGGACCAAAATAGTTGAGCTTCACGGGCAGCTGGCCACGGTCCAGGTTGTGCTCGATGACCGAGCGCATCACGCCGGCGGTACCCTCTGGGCGCAAAGTAACGGAGCGGTCGCCGCGATCCGCAAAGGTGTACATCTCCTTAGACACCACGTCGGTGGACTCGCCTACGCCACGGGCAAAAAGCGCCGTGTCTTCGAAAATGGGCAGCTCAATGTGCTGGAAGCCGGAGAGATGTGCCTGCTCCACCATGGTCTGGCGCACCTTATAGAATGCGGCCGACTGCGGTGGGAAATAGTCTGGGACACCTTTGGGGGCGGACAGGGCTTGGAACTGCTTCTTATTACTCACGGGTATTACAGTACCTCCCTCAATGTAGCGAAGAAGGGATTGGTCGCCCTCTCCTTACGCATTGTGGTGGCAGGCCCGTGGCCGGGAAGAATGTCGAGGTTATCTGGCAGGCTCCATACTGGGCCAGCAAGCGACTTCTGCATGGCATTTGGGTCCGAGTGAGGTAGGTCGGTGCGCCCAATGGCCCCGGCGAAAAGCACGTCACCTGTTAGAGCAAAGTCCTCGGAAACAATCATCACGCATCCCGGCGAATGCCCAGGCGCGTGTTTGAGAGCAAAGGTATGACCAAGAAGTTCCAGGGTTTCGCCATCATGGAGCTCGCGAAGGTCATCGATGGGGGTCATATGGGCGGCGTCGAAAAGCTCCTGGGCCTGGGGCGACACTCCTTCGCCGCTATCGAGCATAAACCTATCAGCAGGGTGGATATAAACAGGGATGTCGAGCTTTTCTGCCAAAGACCCGGCGTCCCGGGTGTGGTCAATATGGCCGTGGGTGAGCACGATAGCCTCATAGTCCAAGTCATGCTCGAGGACTTTTTCCATCGCGTCCATGCCGGGATCCACGATGAAGGCGCGGCGGCCTTCCACAATCACATAAGTATTGGTCTGAAACGGACCGGCAGTAAAACCGAAGATTTCCATACCCACTACCCTAGCTGTCTCCATAAAAAGGAGCCGGCCTCCCCCATCTTCTTGATGAGCAGAGGCCGGCAACACCGAACGGCTTAACGCAAAATGTCCCACACCTTGTCATAATCAAGCTGGGTGACCACGCCAGGAACCATTTGAGTGTGGATGATCTTGTGGTCTTCATCAGCCACCAGCACGGAGCGGGCAAGCAGGCCTTCTAGGACGGAATCGCGCACGGTCACGCCGAACTTCTCACCAAAGTCAGAGCGAAATGCGGAGGCGGCGATGACATCATCAATGCCATCAGCTGCGCAAAAACGCTTGAGAGTAAAAGGCAAATCAAGAGAAACGGCAAGAAGCTTAGTGTTGCCTAGATGCGCCACCTGCTCATGGAAGCGGCGCAGCTGCTCCTGGCAGGCAGGGGTTTCAATAGAGGGCAAGATGGAAATAATAAGGCGCGTGCCCGCAAAAGTCTCATTGGTAATCTGACGCAGGTCGGTACCGATGAGTTCAAATTCGGGCAGCGGATCTCCCACTGCGGGAAGTTCACCAACGGTGGGCGTTGGCGGATCGGTAAAATCTGGTTCAACCACAGATGCCAGCGTACTTATGATTTGGCCTAAAAGCTATTAACTTGCTCTATTTTCCATGCCAACGCTTTCTCAGCTGTAGGGAACCGCTAAACTCGGTCAGGTTGAATCATGCCACCGAAAATCGCTAGAAAGGTTGACTCCCGGTGCCAAATAATCAAAAGCGCGGCGAAGAGGCGCTGAGCAAGCTCGAGCGCGAGCTAAAATCCCGCGAACGCAAGCAAAAGGCACGTCCGCTAGGCGTTGTTGCCGCCTCCCTCGTAGTAATCCTCGCCCTCGTCGGCGGCATCTACTTCTTGTCTACCCGCGAAGGCGACGATGAAAACGTACAGGCTGAGGAATCTTCCGCAGCTGAGACCTCGCAAGAAACGCCACAGGCGCAACCCATCGCTGACAAGCGCGCCAAGGCCCTACCGGATACCGTGACCTGTAAGTATGAGGACAACGGTCAAGAGTCCAACGGCGCGAAGAAGCCGAACGGCAAGGATATTTCCACCAAGGGCACCGTCACCGTTTCCTTTGAGACCAATCAGGGCACCATTGAGATGGAAATGGACCGCGCCAAGGCGCCGTGTACAACCAATGCTATTTCTGAGCTGGCCAAGTCGGGCTACTACGACGACACCGTTTGCCACCGCATGACCTCGGGTGGGCTCAACGTGCTGCAGTGCGGCGACCCAACCGGTTCCGGTTCCGGCGGACCTGGCTTCAGCTTTGGCGATGAGTACCCCACCGACGAGGTCGAAGAGAAGGACGCACAGAACCCCGTTGTCTACCCGCGCGGTTCCGTCGCCATGGCCAACAGCGGCCCGGACACCAATGGTTCCCAGTTCTTCCTCAACTACGACGATTCTGAGCTGGCCCCGAACTACACCTACTTCGCCACCATCACCGACAAGGGCATGAAGACGATGGATAAGATTGCCAAGAACGGCGTCGAAGGCGGCCAACCAGATGGCAAGCCCGCTAAGGAAGTCAAGATTAAGAAGGCAACCGTCAAGGCTTAGGCGGCAGAAAAGCCCTGCTTGGCGACGCCCCCTCTTAACCCCACCGCACCACACCCCCTAACGGGGGCGGGAACAAAGCCCCGGCCATTCACCACACACTCCGTGAATGAATGCGCCGGGGCTTATCCTTTCCTTAAATTAAGCTGAGCCCGATTATGAGGGTTAAGCTGCAGAAACACGAGAACACTAAAATTCCCCCGGATCACAACAGCAACAGTAGTAAACACACAGCACACAGTGGACTTTCAGCTAGTTCAGCCAGTGAACAAAAACCTGCCAATACTGTTGCGGAAGGCTGTCAGCCTGTCTAGTATTTGAAACGTCTTTGAACACACCAAGCTTGTTAGGAATCAAAAAATGAAGCTTTTCTCCCGCAAGGCACTCGTTGCTGGCGCAACCGCTCTGTCCGTCGCTTTCGCAGGCACCACCGTTGCTAACGCTGAGGACACCACCTCCGACCTGTCCTCCAAGATCACCAACTCCGTCGAGGGCCTGTCTTCTTCCTCTGACAACGACTACGCAGCTGACAAGTCTGATGACTCCAAGACTGACGACTCCAAGAAGGAAGATAACCGCACCTCCAAGGAGAAGGCAGAGGACATCAAGGCTTGGATCGGTGTTGTCACCGCTGTTATCGGCGCTCTGGGCACCCTGTTTGCTTTCGCTAACAAGTACCTCGACCTGCCTTTCGGCACCAAGTAAGGTCACCGCTTCATAGCGATTCTTAAGCCGCTGCTTTCCTTAGTGGAAGGCGGCGGCTTTTTCGTGTGCCCTTGGGCAAAGGGAGCTCAGGGATGCTCTCTACGTTTCTTGCCAAGCTTTGGCGTGTGTCCTAAGCGTCTTTAGCGTCTTCGATGTATTCAGACCCCACGAGGTCCTTGAAAAGCTCCGGGTCGATGGCTTGACCGACCTTGATGACGGAGATATGGCCTGTAGGCTCAAGGATCATTATCTGTACGTCTTCCATGCGGCTAATGCCGGCCCTACGCGCCGCCGAGAAGATATCCGATTCTGTAATGTGGGCCAGCGTCAGGTTATCTTCAACCATCTCGCCGCTAAAGACTAAAAGGATGGGACGACGGTCCAGAAAGCGCGTCCACTTCACTACCTTGCGAATCGTACCGAAGGCAGCTTCGAGCGCCATCAGCGTGGTCAGGCCGATGACGCCGGCGGCAAGGGTCGGCGGATTGCCGACGATGACACGGCCGGCGACTGCGCCAAACATAATAATGATGATGGCATCTGAGGCCGTCATGGACGTAAGCACACGAGAGCCAAATACCTTCACCAAAACCATGAAGGATAGATAGATACCCAAAGTAGCCAGCACGACAACGGGAATACGGTGCCATTCAATACCCAGCTGATAAGTAATTTCGCGCAGGAAGAGTTCTAGAGTATCCACGACTGCTTAGGTTACCTGGCAGCCGCGAGACATACAGAAAAGGCGGAGCGTCACTCCCCCGTTCAGGAAGAGCCGCTCCGCCTAGTGCTATGCTGTCCTAGATGTGGAACTGCTTGCGCAGGTCCTCAATCATCTTGCGAGCTGGGGCAGGAAGAATCTGCGGGTTCATGCCCACAACCGCAACTCCAGCTACCAGCGCTGCAACGATGGCGAATACTGCGCCACCCACGGAAGAGCCGTTGGAGGACAAGGAAGAGCCCTTTGGCGCAGGCTTAGCTCCCGGCTCTTCGGAGCCCTCGCCGCTTACCTCGAGAGGCAGAGTTGCCTTAGTGCCGGCGTCGGTAGTGATTTCCAGGTTCTGGGTACCGCTCAGGTTCTCCGGAACGGTGAGCTTTACCGTTGCGCGACCGCGCTCACCAAATTGCGCATCGCCTTCCTGTGCGGCGTTGTCGATGTCTACGGTCTGCTCAGCGTCGCCCAACTTCACGGTTGCCTTCTTCGCCATCGGCTCACCGTCGGTGGAGTAATTGAGGCTGGACAGGTTCACCGTGATTTCCTCACCCGGCTTCACGTCTCCCTCAATGTGTGCACCGATCTGGCCCTGGCCCGTGCGGACCTCCGATTCACCCGACTTGATGTAGTCGATCATGGCCTGAGTGTCCATGTAGCCCACATCGTTCTTGTCCTTGATGGAACCAGCGTTGAAGTAGCCGTCACCGCCTGCTTCTTCATCACTGGAAGCAAGGAAGGAAGACAGCGCAATGGAGTAATCCTTCTTCGGGTCAATTGGCTCGCCATTGATAGTCACGGACTTTACGCGCTCGCCCTTGCCAGCCTCCTGGTCGTAGACCACCTGGACGTTATTGGAAATCCCCATGGCAAGGCGTGGACGGCTTCCCTCCTGCCACTGGTTTTCCAATGCCTTGATGAAATCTTCACCAGAAATCTTGGCGGTAATCACGGAGTTGCCAAAAGGCTGTACTTCAAAGATGTCCTTGTAGGTAACATCTCCGCCCTTTAGGTCGGCACGTACACCGCCAGCGTTCATCACACCGATCTCGATGTCCTCGCCTACCTGCTTGCTCATGGCGTAACGCTGGCCGTCAGCAATGAAGTTATTGAGGGTAGATTCGACACCACGGTTAGAACCCGAATCAGCATTCTCATCAGATCCGCGGAACAGCGCCCGTTCCACAGTACCGGCGGTCTTGGCACCCGCGATGTCAGCCTCTTGCTGGGCCTTTTTTACAATAGCTGCGATTTCAGCATCTGGTTCAACCTTTGCTGCAGCGGTCGCGTCGTACTGCTTCAAACTGATGTCGGTAATCTTTTTAGCAGTCTTATCAAAGGTAATATCAACGTCGTTGAGCAGTTTGCCGTACTCGTGTCCCTGTGCCCACTGCAGTGGCAAGGCGCCCTCGCGCTCAATTTCGCCCTTAGTGGCAACGTGGGTGTCGCCGCCAAAAGCTACGTCGACGTCTTTGTTAAAGTCCTCTGCAAAGCCTTGGGCATCTTCGTGCATGAGCGCAACAACAACATCGGCCTCACCAGATTCTTTCAAACGAGTAGCTTCCTTATTGGTAGCCTCGGCTGGATTAGTAAAAGTGATCCCTGGGATCTTGGCAGCAGACACCTTATACTTGGTATTTTCAGTTACCGTGCCAACATAGCCGACTTTTACGCCATCAATTTCTTCGACGTGGGAAGCCTCCAGAAGAGGCTTCCCATCCTTGAACACGTTGGCACCCAAGATTGGGTAATCAGAGCTATCAGCGATACGCCCTGTAAGGTCTTCGGTACCCTTATCAAACTCATGGTTACCTACAGCAGTCACCTTCATACCCATCTCGTTGAGGGCTTCAAGGGTGTACTTGTCATCAGAAATTGCAGAGACAAAGGCAGAGCCGCCCACGTTATCGCCCGAGGAGGTCAGGTTGAATTCCTGTCCTTCATTTACCTGCTTGATAAGGGACTGCAAGCGAGCCACGCCGATCTCATCGCCGGCCTTTGCTGGGTCACCAATTTTGTCCTCCAAGTGACCGTGAATATCGGTGATATTGGTGACAGAGATGATGGTCTTGTTTTCTTGTGCTACCGCCTGCGCGCCGGAGAGAGCGACAGCGGAAACAGTAGTGGCGGCCACCAGTTGGCCGATGCGACGAAACTGCATTGAAATACTCCTAGATTGTAGAAAGCAACAGGACAATTTATATCGCTTTACTAACAACTTGGCAGGAGAAATTGAGCCCGCTTGCTGGGGATTTACCTTGCAGAAGCCGAAAATTCATACACTGGTAACCCACCTGATGCTTTCGCGTTGCTTGCCCCGCCCCTCCTTGAGGGTAGGGACAGAGCACACTAAGCAGTCACTCGGTAGACGTCGAAGACGCCTTCGGTATTGCGCAGTGTGGTCATCAGGGTTCCCAATTGCTTGGTATCTGAAACGGAGAAGGTGAACCGTACCGTCGCGATATGGTCATCGCCGCGGTTAGAGTTCATGGTCAAAACGTTGATGTTTTGATCGCTCATTACCCGAGTGAGCTCCGAAAGGAGGCCCTGACGGTCGAGGGCTTCCAATTGCAGCGTCGCGGAGAAAGCGCCCGTTGCAGAGGTACCAGAAGACCAGGCCACCTCCAACATGCGCTCTGGTTCTGCCTTGAGCTTTTCCGCGTTTGTGCAATCGGCTCGGTGCACGGAGACTCCCCCGCCGCGGGTAACGAAGCCGAAAATGGCATCGCCCGGCACGGGCTGGCAGCATTTGGCGAGCTTTGCCATCACATCGGGGCTGCCTTCCACCAAGATGCCGGTGCCCGATGCCGAGTCTTCGGTGTGTTGGGCGCGGGAGTGCTCAATTTCAGACAGTGGCGTGCGGGAGGCCAGGGTGTCGATGGCATCATCTTGGTCGCCGAACATGGCAACCAATTGGTTGGCCACGTGTTGAGCAGATACGTGGCCCGCGCCGATGGCGGTATACAGCGAATCGACATCGGTATAGTGCAGCTGTTCCGCTACCTGCTTCATGGAGCTGGCAGTAAACAGGCGGTGCATAGGCAGGCCGCCGCGCTGGACTTCGGTCGCCAGGGCATCGCGGCCTGCTTCCAAGTGTTCTTCGCGGCGTTCCTTGGCAAACCACTGCCGCACCTTTGTCTTAGCTCGAGCAGACACAAGGAAGTCTTGCCAATCGCGGGACGGACCGGCGTTGGGATCCTTGGAGGTAAAGATTTCCACCTTGTCGCCGGACTTTAGCTTCGATTCGAGCGCGACGAGCTTGCCATTGACCTTGGCACCGATACACCTGTGCCCCACCTCAGTATGTACTGCGTAGGCAAAGTCCACCGGTGTAGAACCGGCAGGCAGGTTCACCACATCGCCCTTCGGGGTAAAGGCGAAGATTTGCTTGGCGGTCAGGTCGTAGCGCAGCGAGTCGAGGAACTCATTGGGATCGGCGGCTTCCTTCTGCCAGTCCAGAAGTTGGCGCATCCACGCCATCTGGTCCACTTCTTCTTGGTGACCCGAGTTCTTGCCCTTGGTTTCCTTGTAGCGCCAGTGAGCAGCCACACCGAATTCGGCGTTGTAGTGCATCTCGTGGGTACGTACCTGGACTTCCAAGGTAGCGCCGCCATTTGCCAGCACCGTGGTGTGCAGCGACTGATACACGCCGAATCGCGGCGAGGAAATATAGTCCTTGAAGCGCCCCGGCAATGCCTGGTAGATCGAGTGGACCACGCCGATCGCGGCATAACAGCTATTGACGTCCTCGACCAAAATGCGGATTCCTACAAGGTCGAAGATCTCCGCGAAGTCGCGGCCGCGCACAATCATCTTTTGGTAAATGGACCAGTAATGCTTTGGTCGGCCCATAACCTCGGCTTCAATGCCGTTTTCCTTCAGCGCCCCGCTGACCTGGCTAATGATCTCTTTCAGCGCGCGATCGCGCGAGGGGGCACGATCTGCCACCATCCGTACGATTTCGTCGTACTTCTTCGGATACAAGATGGCAAAGGACAGGTCTTCCAGCTCCCACTTCACGCTGGCCATGCCAAGGCGGTGAGCTAGCGGCGCGATAACCTCGAGGGTCTGCCGCGCCTTCTTAGCCTGTTTTTCGGGCGGGAGGAACCGCATCGTACGCATATTGTGCAGGCGGTCGCTGACCTTGATAACCAAGACTCGCGGGTCGGTGGCCATGGCGACGATCATTTTACGGATGGTCTCGGCCTCTGCGGCCGAACCCAGCGCCACCTTGTCCAGCTTGGTCACGCCATCGACCAAGCGAGCCACCTCCGGACCGAAATCTCGGGTGAGGTCCTCTAGGGAGTAGTCCGTATCCTCCACGGTGTCGTGCAGCAGTGCTGCAACGATGGTGGTGGTGTCCATACCGATCTCCGCTGCAATCGTCGCCACGGCGAGCGGGTGGGTGATATACGGTTCTCCGGATTTGCGAAAGACCCCCTCATGGAGCCGCTCCGCGGTGTCATAGGCGCGATTGAGCAGATCAGCATCAGCCTTGGGGTGAAACTTGCGGTGGATGGACATCAACGGGTCCAGCACCGGATTCACCTTCACTCGGCCGCCGGTGAGCGAACGAGCTAGGCGAGCCGACATACTGCGCATTCCGCCGCCGGACTGGCGCTTTACGGGTTTGTCCATGGCCAAATCTACCGCCCTTCACAGTGTCATGGGCCTTGTGGCCTCATGTCCAACTAGATCGTGCGATCTAGCTTAGACATCCCATCTTAGTCTGTGGCATTCAACACAATGAGCGGTGGGCCGGATAAACGCTCACGACCGTTGAGACCCTTGACCTCCAGCACCACCACATTGCCAGCTACTTCGGCACCTGCGGACTCAAGCAAAAGCTTGGCGCCGTGGAGGGTGCCACCGGTGGCCAGGACGTCGTCGACAAGCACTACGCGTTTGCCCTTGATGTCAACGCCGCTGGCTGGAATCTCCAGCGCCGCGGAGCCATACTCCAGCTCATATTCCTGGGTATATACCGGTGGGGGAAGCTTGCCTTTCTTGCGGATGGCCAAGATACCCAGGCCCATCTTGTAGGCGACGGCCGAGCCGAGGAGGAATCCACGGGCGTCTAGGCCGCCAATCATATCTGCGCCCAATTCTTCGCAGGCGGCAGCCAAGCCGTCCACTACGGTGCGAAATGCCTCTGGGTCCGCCAAGACTGGGGTGAGGTCCTCAAAGAGGATGCCCTCCTCTGGGAAGTCTTGAACGAGGCGAACCTTATCCTTGAGTGCCTGTGCTGCTGATTCGTAGTGCGAGCTCATAATCTTCCTTGAGAAATTTTTGCGAGAGGTCGTTAACGGCCGCTGTGTGCAGCCTAGTTCTTTTCAGCTGGGGCGGTGCTGTGCCAGCGATCCATATTCCAACCGATGCCCGAGACGCCAGTGTACGGCAGGACACCTTCCACGTCGCGGCGGACGAGGAAGACCCGCGGCTGCGCTGAGAGAGGAATGGATGGCACATCCTTCCACAGAGCCTCTTCTGTCTTCTTCAGCTCCGCAGAGTTCTTCATACTGGACTCCACCGTGGAATACTCCGTCTGAGGATCGACTGGACCGAGGAAGGCATCGACGGTAGGCGCCCAGGTTTCCGGATCCATTTCCAAGTAGTGCTGGGACATGAACTCCGCGGACGCGTCCTCGATGGTGATGCCGGCAGGCTCACAGGATGCACGAAGTTGTTCCACCATGGCGGCATAGCGTTTGTCTGGCCCTAAATAGCCGACCTTGATGGTCGTACCGTTGAGATCACCGGCCTTGGCTAAATCGGTACCTTGGTGTTGCTTGCCCACCTTATCTAGACCGCCGGCAACCGGGTTGGTCGCGGAAACGGTACGCAGGTAAGCCGGTGGCACCTCCACACCAGAGGCCGCTGAGCTTGCTTGCGCAACCGCCTGCTGATCGACGCAAGCAGCAAAGCTCTCGCGCGCCCACGGCTCCGCGAATACTCCGGCTTCAGATAGCGTGAGCGTATCGGTTAACTCGCCAACCATTGGAGTGGCCTCGTAGGGGGACTCCCCTGCCTCATCCTTCGTGCTGTCCAGCCAGTCAGGGTTTTCACTTGCGGTATCCACTACGCGCAACGCACCTTTATCTGCAAGCTTCTGAGCATCAGCATCCGAAGGCCAGACCACAACATGATCCTCGGCTGGGGCGTCTCCGAAGTACTTTTCGTTTGCTTTGAGAATAATCTCCCCTTCGTCACCTACCTTGTCAATGACATAAGGTCCAAAGGAGACCTGCAGCTCGGAATCTAGTTGATCCTTGGCCACGGAAAAGCCATAGCGCCATTCCTTAGCAACCGGCGCAAGCGCCTGCATGTCTTCGACCGTGAGTGCCGCGTTGAGTTCGGCAATGCTCAACCCGGACTTTTTGGCCAGCGCATGGGCCGGCATGACCGTGCCGGCGCCAAACATGTGGCGCCAGCGCTGCCCCTGATCCTTGTTAAAGGTCAAGGTGAACGTTTTGCTTTGGGGCTCACAGCTAAAATCTGCGATGTCATTCATCAACGGCATATGGGAGGCAAATTCAGCTGGATGAGTACCGGCCACATACGCCAAAAAGTAGTCATCACAGGTAACGGGAGTGCCATCGGAGAATACGGCGTCCTCCTCTAAAGTGAGCTGGACGCTGCGCTGGTCGCTGCCGGCGACGGGCGGAAGTTCCTCGGTCTCAACTAGATCCGCATTGGGAATTAATTCGCCAGAGGGACCGGGCACAAAAAGACCCGGATAGAGCCGCGTAGACAACAAACCGGCGGAGGTAGCGTCACCAAAGGAGGTGCCAGCATTAGTGGTGGCCAGGCGGGAATTTACTTGGTAGCCAAAGTATCCATAGGATTCTGGCTCCTGGGGAGCACTAGACGTGTCCTCTTCGCCGTCCTGCCCGCTACAGGCAGAAGCAGCTAGAGCTAGAGCTGAAACGCACGAGGCAATGGCCTTCCTTCCCCAGTGACGCTCGCTAGAACTGCTCTTGGATTCAAACACCGTAATTCGCCCTCACTTCAGCTACAACTCCGCCAAAATTTTACTATCGGAGGCTACCGGCCCGGGCGCCAGGTTGCGCCAGGGTGCCCAGTGGACTCGGACGGATCATCGTCGATCTCAGCCGGGGTGGTCTTTGCACTCACTGGTGAGACCACGGTGCGGCCGGAGGATGCTGCGCCAGATTCTGCCGCGGCATTCTCGTCCTTGCCAGCGCGGTAGTCCGCGACCCGCTTGTTGTGACGCTTGATCTTCTTGGACATATTGGCGAGGGTCACGACCAGCGGCGTAGCGAAGAAGATGGAGGAGAAAATGCCCTCGACCACGCCGATGAGCTGAATGAGCGCCAGATCGCGGAGGGTACCGATACCCATGAGCCATACGGCCACCACGAAGAGCGCGATGATAGGCAGCGCGGAAATAACCGAGGTAGAAATCGAGCGCATGACCGTCTGGTTGATAGCCAAGTTTGTCAGCTCAGCATAGGTCTTCTTGCGCTGGCCTTCGAGGCCTTCCGTATTCTCGTTGATCTTGTCAAAGACGATGACCGAGTCATACATGGAGAAGGTCAGGACGGTAAGCAGACCAATGATGACGGCCGGGGATACTTCGAAGCCAAAGAGGGCGTAGATACCGGCGATAATCACGCCGTCTGCAATCAGCGCGATAATCGCGGCAAAAGCCATGTTCTTCTGCAATCGAATAGCCACGTAGACGGTCGCAGCTACCAAGAAGACCAGCATGGCAATGAGCATGCGCTGGGTAATAGAAGAACCCCAGGATTCGGATACTGTGGACGAGCCAATGGCATCCGGGGTGGCCTTGCCGTTTTCATCCTTCGGCTGGAAGTTGTCATAGATAGCCGCGCGGGCCGCATTCACGTCCTCTTGGCTCAAGCGCTCAGAAACGATTTCCAAGGTCTCGGAATCGCCAGCGCCCACGATGTGAACCTGCTCGGGTTCGACACCGGTGGAGTCTTCGAAGACCTGG
The DNA here is from genome assembly GCF_030228885.1 of Corynebacterium sp. MSK195. NCBI lineage: Bacteria > Bacillati > Actinomycetota > Actinomycetes > Mycobacteriales > Corynebacteriaceae > Corynebacterium > Corynebacterium sp. MSK195. The sequence continues at coordinate 253,379 of NZ_JASPGT010000004.1, forward strand.
CTTACCTCATCTTCCTTGAGGTCGCCTGCCGGCATCGACAACGTGGTGCCGCCTTCGAAGTCAATCGAGAGCGAGAAACCACGAATGAGGATTGCGGCCACTGCGGCCACGATCAACGCGGCGGTGATGCCGTACCACAGCTTGGTGCGACCGATAAAGTCATAACCGCGCTCGTCCTCGTAGAGGCGGTCCATCCGGGAAATCTTGTGCTTAGTCGAAACAGCCATGCTTATTTCTCCTCATCTTCCGCAGCATCTACGGGACGTGCGGTTCCTGCGGCAGAATGTCCTGCCGTTTCTTTGGTGGCTGACTCTTTAGCGTCGGAGGCTTCAGCAGTGCTTGCTTGACGACGTCCCGAGCCAAAGTAGCCGCGCTCACGGCGCTCTTCCACCAGTGCGTAGATTCCGCCGAGGCCATTCATCGAAGGTTTAGCAGCAGCCGGACGGCGGCCCACCATCTGCATCAGTGGTGCCATGACCAGGAAGGATACGACCAGGTCGAAGACCGTGGTCAGACCCATCGTAAAGGCGAAGCCCTTCACCTCACCGATGGCGAGGAAGTAGACCACAACAGAGCCAATCAGGGTCACCGCGTTACCGGTCACAATGGTGGCACGAGCGCGCTCCCACGCCTTTTGCGTAGCGGAGCGGAAAGTGCGTCCCTCGAGGAGCTCGTCCTTGATGCGCTCGTAGTAGACCACGAAGGAGTCAGCAGTTGCGCCCACACCGATGACCAGACCGGCGATGCCGGAAAGGTCCAGCGAATAACCGATCCAGCGGCCCAGCAGAACCAGGGAACCATAGGTCAGGAGGCCAGAGGCAATGAGGAAGATGAGGGATACGCCGGCCAGCGCGCGGAAGTAGTACAGCGAGTACGCCATCACGAGTACCAGGCCAACGAGGCCTGCAATGAGGCCGGCCTGCAGTGCGGCCTTACCCAGTGTTGGCGGAATGGACTCTACGGTGCCACCCGGCTCGCCATTTTCACCGGCGAAGGACAACGGCAGTGCGCCGTACTTCAGGTTATTAGCCAGGTTTTGTGCCTCTTCCTGGCTAAAGTCACCAGTAATGGAGGTAGCAGAACCGACTGGAGTTGCTCCCTGAATGACCGGTGCGGAAATAACCCCAGAGTCAAGGGTGATGGCTACCTGGTCCTTGAGGTGTTCCTGCGTCAGGTCTGCCCAGGTCTGCGAACCGTTCGGGCCATCGCCGGTCTTGAAGGAGAAGTTGATCTCCATCTGGCCGGACTGACCGTTTAGGCCGCCTTCGATAGGAGAATTGGTATCGATCTCGTTACCGGTGAGGCGGGTACCGTTTTCGTCCTTGATGCCATTGAGAAGCGGTGCGGGCTCCAAAACGTACGGGTTGCCGTTGGAGTAGTCACAGGTCACAAATGGCTTTGCAGGATCATCGGCGCCGGCCAGTGGATCGCTGCTGCCCTGGCAGGTCATCAGCGCAGAGGCTGCTGCCTGGGTGGTCGGGTCCTCGGACTGACGGTCCTTCAGGAGCATCTCCGTAACTTCATCGCGGCGCTTAGTCTGCTCAATGGAGTTGCTTGGCTCCTCAAGCGGCTTGGCGCTGACCTTAGGAGCCTTCTGCTCCTTTGGCTCCTTGCCAGTCATCTGCGCTTCTTGCTGAGCGATGGCCTTGGTCATCTGTTCCATCTGCTTATTGGCCTCGTCTGCGCTCAGTACGTCGTACTTCACCCAGCGATTCGCCATATCTTCCAGCTCCTTATTGAGCTTTTCCATATCCGGCATGGAGGGCTTAGCCACCGGACGGAAGAACAGCTGCGAGGTCTGGCCCACGGCCTGTGCCTGGGAGGCGTCCTCACCTGGCACGGTGATGACCAAGGTATTGCCGTTGATGACAACCTCGGAGCCTGAAACACCCATGCCGTTAACACGCTGTTCCAAAATGTTGCGTGCTTGCTTGAGCTGGTCTTGGGTGGGCTCCTCGCCTTGCGGCGCCAGTGTTACGCGGGTACCGCCCTGCAAGTCGATGCCAAGCTTTGGGGTGCTTTGACGGCTACCAGTTAAAAAGATAAGCGCATAGATAACAACCACAATGAGAATGAAGAGCGCGATCGCGCGCTTCGGCCATTGGCGTTTGCTATTTTTCATAGCGCCACGGGTTTTTGCGGACAACGATAATCTCCTGTGCTGCTTATAACAGGGTGTTTAAACATTAAATACGGCCCCGCCACATGGCGCAGGCACGTCAACAACGCACAATCGTACGTCATCAGGCGGAGTTTTCCTTAACGAGGTCCGGAAAAGACTCAAAGTGTGATGGGGTCTACGCTCCACGAAGGCCCCACCTACCTAGCAAACGTTAAGGCAACTCTTAGAAAATAGCGGGCTATTTCTTCTCCTGGCCGTCAAACGGAGGATATTTCTCATCTGGCAGGTTATCTGCCGCATCATTCTTCTCTTCCCCAGCAGCGGGACGCGCCAGGTCATTGGCCTCTTGTTCGGTGCGAATCACGGCCATCTTGTCAAAAGTAACCACCACACCAGGGGCGATTTCTAGATCTACATCCTTGTCGCCAGCGCTGCGCACCACGCCGTGCACGCCGCCCGCCGTAACGATGGCGTCGCCCGGCTGCAGGGAATTCTGGAGGGCCTGCATCTCATTTTGGCGCTGGCGCTGCTTTCGCATGGCCATAAACGAGGGAACGACGAAGAGGATGCCAATAATGATGAGAATGATGATTTCCATAGCACCCTAGTGTGCCAGACGGCGGTGTGCACAGAAACCCCAAGGGGGCATCGCCAAGCAGGCTAGCCTCTGAATTAAAACAGCCCGGCCGCGCCCTCCGGCGGGGTAAGCCCTAGGTGCCGCCATGCTGCAGCGGTAGCTACGCGGCCGCGTCCAGTGCGCGCAACCATCCCGGCACGCACCAGGTAAGGCTCACACACCTCCTCGACAGTCGAGGGTTCCTCGCCCACTGCGATGGCTAGCGTGCTCACGCCAACCGGTCCGCCGCCGTGCCCCTTAATCAAGGCATTGAGCACCGCCCGGTCGAGGCGGTCAAGTCCCATGTCATCCACGTCAAAGACTTCGAGCGCTCCCTGGGCCGCACTGAGATCAATCAGGCCGGTGCCATTGACCTCGGCATAGTCACGCACGCGGCGCAGCAAACGGTTAGCAATACGTGGTGTTCCGCGCGAACGAGAGCCAATTTCTACTGCCGCATCGTGGTCAATTTCCACGTCCAAAATGTGGGCGGCGCGCTTGATCACCTGGGTAAGATCGGCCGTGTCGTAGTACTCCATCTGCGCGGTGAAACCGAAGCGGTCGCGCAATGGGCCGGTGAGCATGCCGGCGCGCGTAGTCGCACCTACCAGGGTAAATGGCGGGATCTCTAGCGGAATAGAAGTAGCGCCAGGTCCCTTGCCCACGATGACGTCAATGCGGAAGTCCTCCATTGCCATGTACAGCATTTCTTCTGCTGGCCGGGCAATGCGGTGAATCTCATCGATGAACAAGACATCGCCTTCCATAAGGTTGGAAAGCATTGCGGCCAAATCACCGGCGCGCTCCAAAGCGGGCCCGGAAGTCATACGCAGCGAGGTCCCCAGCTCCTGGGAAATAATCATCGCCATTGTGGTCTTGCCCAGGCCCGGCGGCCCCGAAAGCAAAACGTGGTCGGGCGTGACCCCACGGTTCTTTGCCCCCTTAAGCACAAGGGAGAGCTGCTCGCGCACCTTGGGTTGGCCGATAAACTCCTCGAGCGACTTTGGACGCAAGGAGCGTTCAATATCATGCTCCTCGGAGTGTGCGGTCGCATCCACATCGCTATTGCGCTGGGTGGTGTGCGCCGCGCCGACGCCCTCAGGGAGATTGAACTCGGTGCGCTCTATATCGGACATGATTTTTCAGCCTTCCTGCCGGTTATTTCTTCTTGCCCAGCTGCGCCAGCGCCGCACGCAAGAGAGAGGACGTATCGGCATCGGGATTGTCCGCGTAGGCGGATTCCACCACGGGACGCGCTCCCTTATCGGTAAACCCAAGGCCAATGAGTGCCTCAGTCACGCTTTCTACCACGGCACCACCGGCCAGCGCGACGGCGGTATCTACGGAGCCTGCGGCGGCAGGCTCGCTTGGGGTAAAGGCCGCTACCTTATCTTTCAGCTCCAGCGCCAAGCGTTGGGCCATACGCTTGCCGACGCCCGGGATAGACTGCAGCGCCTTCACATCTTCCCCGCCAATTGCCGCAGCAAGCTCCCCTGCCCCCATGACAGACAGCGCCGCTAGGGCCAGCTTGGGACCTAGGCCGGACACGGACTGCAGCACGTGGAACATTTCGCGGTCTTCATCAGCGCTAAAGCCATAGAGAGTCAGAGAGTCTTCCTTGACCACCAAGTTAGTAAGAACCGTGGCCTGTTCCCCGCGGCGCAAGGTGCCCAGCGTTTTTGGGGTAGCTAAAAATTTGTACCCCACGCCTGCACAGTCGATAACCCCATGGTCGAGTCCAATATGGATTACCTCTCCACGCAGTGCAGCAATCATTGGCTTCTTATCCTTCCACTCTCAGTAAAATTCCCTAGCGCTTCTTGCCTTGCCCGCGCACGCCGCTGGTCTTAGCTCCAAGCCCGAGACCGGTATGGTCCATCCGCACAATAGCCGGGGCACGCCAGCAGTGGCAGACTGCCAACGCAAGAGCGTCGGCGGCGTCGGCAGGCTTGGGTGGTTCAGTCAACCCCAGAATACGGGTAATCATGGTGGTCATCTGCTTCTTATCCGCGCGCCCGTTTCCAGAGATGGCCTTTTTCACCTCGGACGGGGTGTACATGTACACCGGAATATCGCGTTCGGCGGCAGCTAGCACCAGCACGCCTACGACGTGGGCCGTTTGCATGACTGTGGACACTTGGCCACGTTCGAAGACGCGCTCGATCGCAACCACATCTGGCGAATAGTCATCCATCCACTCTTTCGCCGCCACGGAAAGGCGCAGGAGGCGCTCCGTCAAGTCCTTATCGCTAGGGGTGCGCACCACACCGACAGAAACGGGAAGGATTGCTCGGCCACGACCAGCCTGAACCACCGAAAGCCCGCAGCGCGTCAAGCCTGGGTCAATTCCCATCACGCGCATTCCTTCTAGGTTCATCTCTCCCCCATTGTCATGTTGGCACCACTGTGCACCGCCTACTGCCCCATTATGGACTACACACAGGTGTTCTACAAGCGTAGCATCCAGCTGCGCCATAACGAAGCGCCGGTAACGTCTCCTGCGGGCAATACCCACGGAGCGCTACCGGCGCTAAGAGCCATCCTTGCGGCGAGGTGGTTAGTCCTCGTTCAGCTCGGCTAGAACCTCATCGGAGAGATCCATATTGGTGTAGACGTTTTGCACATCGTCGGAGTCTTCCAAGGCATCGATGAGGCGGAAAATCTTCTTGGCGTCATTGGCCTCCAGCGGTACCTCGACAGACGCACGGAAGTCATTGTCGGAGTCATCGACCTGAATATCGGCGTCCTTGAGCGCGTCCTTCACGGCCTGCACGTCCGTCGGCGCGCAAACAATCTCAAACTTCTCGCCCTGGTCCTTGACCTCTTCCGCGCCTGCTTCCAGCACGGCCATCAAGACGTCATCCTCCGTCAGCTCGTCCTTTTCTACCAAGACGTAGCCGGTACGGGTGAACATGTAGGCCACAGAGCCCGACTCCCCCAGGTTGCCGCCGTTCTTGGACATCGCGGTACGCACGTCGGTCGCCGCACGGTTGCGGTTATCCGTAAGGCACTCAATAAGCATGGCTACACCGTTCGGGCCGTAGCCTTCGTACATGATGGTTTCCCAATCGGCGCCGCCGGCTTCTTCACCGGAACCGCGCTTGCGAGCACGCTCAATATTGTCATTGGGGACGGAGGCCTTCTTGGCCTTCTTGATCATGTCATCAAGGGTTGGGTTAGCCGCTGGGTCACCACCGCCGGTACGAGCCGCCACTTCGATGTTCTTGATGAGCTTGGCAAATTCCTTGCCACGCTTGGCATCGTTGGCAGCCTTCTTATGCTTGGTAGTTGCCCATTTCGAGTGGCCTGACATGTAGTCCCTTTCTAATCGGGTGCTGAAACTGGTGGCAATTATACGTGTGCTGCACGAATGCGTGAAAGCGACCCCCTTATAAGCGGGACGTTCTTATACGTTGTGCCAATTGCCATGGGCAGAGCCGCTGCCCAAATTTTCATCTAAATAACGAGTAAGACCCTCTTGATTCACCAACGCCACCAATTCACCCTGCTCGGTAAAAATCTTGCCACGCGCAACCGCCGTCGCATTCGACGCCGTAGGTGATACCTGCTCATATAGCAACCACTCATCCACGCGGAATGGGCGCAGAAACCATATCGCATGATCAAGGCTGGCCAATTGCACTTTCTCTCCCTGATGCGGAATCAGGGCCGAGCGAATCAGCGTCATATCAGACATAAAGGTCAGCGCCGCACAATGGAAGGAAGAATCCGCAGGCAGTCTGCCAGTATTGCGGAACCAAATATGCCGATAGCCTGCACCGGTGCGCTCTGCAGCCACCGGATCGCGTCCTTCTTCTGGCACGAGGCGAATATCCCATTCCTCCCACTCCTTGAGGATAATCCTGGTGGAGTACGGGGCTCCGCCGCCAATCCGAACTACTTCCTCGGGCCCTGGCACCTCTGGCGCAGGATCCTGATGCTGCGGGCCGCGATCCCCGTCGCGATGGAAACTAGCCATGAGAGTAAAAAGGAGCACTTCCCCCTGGTAGACACGCACCTGCCGGTTGGCAAATGATCTCCCCTCCCGAATGCGTTCGACACGGATCTCAATTGGCTGGCTCGCATTGCCAGGGCCTACAAAGTAGCCATGCAGGGAGTGGATGTCTTTGCCGGACACAGTGCGCTGGGCTGCGGCCACTGCTTGAGCAGCAATCTGCCCGCCGAAGGTACGTTCAATTCGCGACTCCACAGCAGGGCCTTTAAAGACATCGGCCATTGTCGTTTCCTCGACGGTCAAGACCTCGCGAATAGATGCCATCTGCACGCTCCTTATGCCCTATATCACTTTCCTAGCAATTGCCGTCCACACTACTCACTGGACGAGCCGTCAGTTTGTTTTTCCAATCCGTCCCCCACATCTGGGCGCAAAAGTGGAGGAATTTTCTAGAAGAAACTATGTCCGCTACCGAAGTAGGCGCGCATTGAATAAAGTCTTTCGAGTGAAACGCATCGCTTCTGTTCCAGCAGTATGGATTGGGTGGGTCATCGCCCGCCTCGTCCTTATTTACTTACTCAAGATTAACCACAATCCCAGGGGCGATGTCGCATATTATTTTGCCGGGATCTTTGGCGATGACCCGACAATGATGACCGAATACCCTCACGCGGGCACGTGGCCCACGGTGCTTTTGGGGTGGCTCACCGGCGAGAATATCACCGCATTCTATATCGGCTTCACCATCATGACCCTGCTTGTTGACGCCGCCTTTTTAGCTCTCCTTCTGCGCCACCACCCGACTCAACCGCGTAGTTTCCAGGCCGCCTGGTTCTGGGTCCTTTTTGGCACCGCAGCTGGCCACACCTTTGTGTGGCGTCTCGATATATTTCCCGCCCTAGCCGTGGCCGGGGCAGCTGCCCTTCTAGCTACCCGCCCGCTCACCGCCGCGGCGGTACTGGGCTTTGCCACCACGATGAAGCTATGGCCAGGAGTCCTCGCTGCCGGATTGGTGGGCCGTTTCAACAGATCCGCAACCTGGCAGCGCCTACTCGCGTTTTTCTGCACCATCGTCGCGGTCTGCACCGTCACGATAGCTGCCTCTGGCACCGAGCGCCTGCTTTCACCGCTGAGTTATCAGGGCGTGCGCGGTCTCCAGTTGGAGTCCATCCCGGCGACGTTCCTGTTGCTGCAGGCACATCGCGCTCCGGGGCGGTGGCATCTGGGCTACGCGCCGTCCAAGAGCTTTGAAATTTCCGGGCCTGGCGTAGATACCGCAATGACGTGGAGCACAATTGCCACCATTGCCATGCTCGTCTTCGCAGTGGGATGGGCGCTGTACCGGCTGTGCGCCGGCGGATGGACCACCCGCACGACCATGGCGTTTTTTACCGTTACGGTCCTGCTTCTTATCGCGACGAATAAGGTTTTCTCCCCGCAATACATCGTCTGGCTGGGCCCCTTGCTTGCCGTGGTGATCCGCCAGCGCCTGCCGGAAGGATTCGCTCCCTTGCGGGTATTCCAAGCCTTGTTAGCGTCCTGCACCATTATCGCTGCCGTGCTGGGCACCTTGGTCTACCCATTCAACTATGACTACATCTGGAACCACGTGGGCGAGAACATGTTCGCCGTCTACCTATTGGTAGCCCGCAATATCCTCATCGTTGTCATGGCCATCATCGGACTTGTCTGGTTTGCAGTCGAGGTGGCCCTGGCGTCGAAGATCGAGCGGGCGCAGGTGCAGCAGCAAGCGCCTAACGCCCCGGAGGAAGGTACGGCCGCCAGTACCGAGGCGAAGCCGGTATTCCGCCGCCGACGCGGCCGGCACGCACTTGCGTCCTGAGTCTTGAGTTAGCTCTGCTGGCTACTCGGCCAGCATATAGTCAAAGTATTCCGGCAGTTTTGCGGTGCCGCCCAGATGAAAGAGCCGTACCGCAGGGCGCAGGCGTAGCGCGCGCGTGTCGCTGACCGCCTCGTTGTAGAAGCGGTGGGCAAGTTGGATGCGGCCCTCGGCGTCGGCAAGCGCGGCAGGGCGACGGTCCGCGGGAAACTCCCTCACAATGGCGGCAGATAGTTCCCGCTCGGCCATCGTGCGCGGTTCGAAATGGCCCTGATAGAGCTCGGTAGACTCTGCTCGCTGAGCTAGCGCCGCGAGCTCTGGTGCGACCACCGCTGTCACCGCTGCCCTGCGGTCTAGTGCCGCCTGTAGCTGGGCCAGCGAGGCATCAGTGCGGATGTGCAGCGAGTTAAGCCGCTGGGCGGTAAAAAGCGCCCACAAACCTACGATGATAAGTAGGAAGAGGATTAGGGCAATTTCAATGGCCATCAACGCTTTACCCTCACCTTGGTACCGTCTTGGACAGTCTCGTAGACCTGCATCACGGCTGCCGCTACATGGTCCCAGTCATAGGTGCTGGCGCGTTGGACGCCATTGCGCACCAACTGGGCCCGATACTCGGCATCATCAAGCACCTCGTTGAGGACGCGAGCCAGATCCTCGCTGTCTTCATTGCGAAAGAGTGCGCCGGCAACCTCGTCGGAATCGGCATTGCACACCGCACGGAAGGCTTCAAGATCGGAAGCAACGACTGCCGCGCCGGCCGCCATGGCTTCTACCAGCACGATGCCGAAGCTTTCACCACCGGTATTTGGCGCCACATAGACATCGGCACGGCCCAGGATTGCTGCCTTTTCGGCGTCGCTGACCCGGCCTACAAAATCCGCGCCCTCGACCTCGCGGGCGCGGCCACCGCCCATGATGGTCACGCGAATATCATGGCGTACTTGGCGGAGCGCGCTCAGCAGGATATCGAGGCCTTTGCGAGGTTCGTCCAACCGTCCCAAGAAGACAACTTCCAGGGGATCGCCGGGGGCCTTGGCCGGGCTGCGGCGCCGAGCCTGCGCGTAGACCGACGTATCCACGCCGTTGGGAATAAGGACCGGGTCTCCGCCCAGTTGCTCCACCTGCCACCGCCGCGCCATATCGGATACCGCGATGCCACCCCGGATCTTTTCCAAAAAGGGAACGAGGAAAGGTTTGGCCAGGGTCAGCACCAGGGAGCTCGATGCGGAGGCGTGGTAGGTCGCCACCAGTGGACCTTGGGCCACGGCCAACGCGGTCATGGAAAAGCTCGGGGAGTTAGGCTCATGGATGTGCAAGACATCGAAGTCGCCCTCCTTGATGAATTGCTTAACCTTGCGCGTGACGTGGGGTCCCACGGACAGGCGGGCCACCGAACCGTTATACGCGATGGGGAAAGCCGGCCCTCCCTTGACTACGAAATCCGGCAGCTGGGTGGATTCCGCAGCGGGGCCAATGACTTGTACATGGTGCCCTTGCTCAATGAAAACTGTGGCTAGATCAAGGATATGGGCTTGAACTCCGCCTGGTTCATCGAAGGAGTAGGGGCATACGATTCCTATGCGCACTAGCTCTCCCCTTCCTGTGATGGCCCGGTGTGGCGGGCATTGCGGGTATTTTTGGCTGCCCGCGCTTGCCGACGCCTCTCTATGTCCACATTCCACTGCGGCTGCAGCATATGCCAATCCTCCGGGTGGCGGCGGATATTGGCGGCGAAGCCATCGGCCATGCGCTGAGTTGTCTCCTGCAGGTCCGTTACCTCAAGCTCAGGGGAGACCGATAGTCCCCAGCCTTCGCCTGCAAACCACGAGTGCACCACGTGCAGGGCGGCGCCAGTCTCTAGGGCCAGCTGTGCGGGACCGGCGGCCATATTGGCCTTTTCCCCCATGAAATCCACGGTAACGCCGCTTCGGGTCAGGTCGCGCTCAGCCAGCAGGCAGACCACGCCACCGGCTTCCAGCACCTTTTTGAGGCGGGCGAAAGGCGAGGCTTCGCCGCCGGTGAGGGGAAGAACCTCAAAGCCGAGGGTTTCGCGGTAGTCCACAAAGGCGTCGAAAAGCACTGCGGGCTTAAGGCGCTCCGCAACGGTGGTGAACTGGCCATAATGACCGACGAGGAAGACACCCGCCATATCCCAATTACCGGAATGCGGCAGAGCCAAAATAGTACCGCGGCCGGATTGAGCCGAAGCATCAAAATGCTCAAGGCCTTGCAAGCCGCTGAGCAAGCGCTGATGCAACCCGGCATCACCGTGGATAGCTGGCAGGCGGAACGCCTCCATCCAGTAGCGCATATAGGAGCGCACGGAATCGCGCACCAAGGCGCGGGTAACGTTTTCTGGGCCCACCACTCGCGCTAGGTTGCGGCGCAAGCCCTCCATTCCGCGACCGTTGCCACTTGCGTAGTCCGCACCCCAGCGAAAAAGCGTGCGCGCAATGGACTCGGGCAGACGGCGCACCACCTTCCATCCCGCGAGGTAACCCGCCGCGGAGAGGTCTTCTCTATCCCACATGGTGTCACAACCTCCTGGTTTTAGGTGGTGCAGTACGAGCTACTGCTGCTCCTGGCGGGCAGCAATAACCATACGCTGGCACACGGTAAAGACGGAGCCAACGGCCAAGATCCACAGCGCTACCTCAATGGCATGCGGTACGCCTAGGCCTTCGAGGCCGATGCCGCCCAAGCCCAAAATGAGCCGCTCGGGGCGCTCGATCAGGCCGCCAACCATCGTGAATCCGGACGCTTCTCCCCTAGCCTTGATATAGGAAATGACCTGGGAACATACCAAGGTGACAAAGCAGGCAATAACCGTGATGCGGGAAGAATCCGCAGAATAAATCAGCCACCATGCAATAGCACTGAACAATGCGCCATCGGTGATGCGATCACAGGAGGCATCCAAGGTCGCACCAAAGGCAGTAGCCTTGCCGGTCAAGCGCGCCATGGTGCCATCGAGCATGTCGAAAGCGGCGAAGAGGCCGGACAAAACGGCAGCGGAAAAAAGATGGCCGGTAGGAATGAGGATCACCGAAATCGCAATGGTGACTATGGTACCCACAACCGTGACCACATTCGGGGTCAGACCTAGCTTCAAAAAGGCCTTGGCTATAGGTTCCACCACCACGGCAGCGGGCTTTCGCCCATGCACGCTAAGCACGCGAATCCTCCTCTTCCATCTCGCGCCATCCTTCTGCCAGTACGCGGCGCGTATCCTGCAGAAGCTGCGGTAATACCTTAGTCCCATCGAGGACAGTCATAAAGTTACTATCCCCGGGCCACCTTGGCACCACATGTAGGTGCAGGTGATCTCCCACCGAGCCGCCCGAAGCGCGCCCCAGGTTCAGGCCCACGTTGATGGCTTCTGGGTGCGAAACTCTCTTGAGTACCCGGACTGCTTTTTGCGCGAAGGCCATCAGCTCCTGAGATTCCTCTTGCGTGAGGTTCTCGAGCTGCGATTCCTTGCGATACGGCACCACCATGAGGTGCCCGGCGTTGTACGGAAACAGGTTCAGCAATGCATAGACCGTCTTGCCGCGAGCAATGATGAGCCCGTCTTCATCGCTGCCCTGTGGGGCTTCGACGAAGGGATCCTTTGATCGCTTGGCAATATAGGCCATGCGATAAGGCGCCCATAACCGCTCTAGGCGGTCCGGCTCGCCAGCACCTGAGTCAACGAAGGTCTCCACCGCAGCTTGGTTTTCAGCGACGGCGGAGCTGTCGGTTTCGTGTGTCTCCTTAGCGTCGGGCACTGATGAGCTCTTCGGTCGGCTGCTCGTTGTTGCGCTCTGCTACCCATGCGGCGATGAGCTCCACGGCTTCCTTTACCGGCACACCATTGACCTGGGTACCGTCGAGGAAGCGGAAGGATACGGCATCAGCTTCTACGTCGCGCGCGCCAGCCACCAGCATGAACGGAACCTTGCCGGTGGTGTGGTTGCGAATCTTCTTCTGCATGCGGTCATCAGAGGTATCCACATCGGCGCGGATACCCTTCTGACGCAGCTGGGCGGCAACCTCTTCGAGGTGCGGGGAGAATTCATCAGCCACCGGAATGCCCACCACCTGGTGCGGTGCCAGCCATGCTGGGAAGGCGCCGGCGTAGTGCTCCAGCAGGACGCCAAAGAATCGCTCGATGGAGCCGAAGAGCGCACGGTGAATCATGATCGGGCGCTTCTTCGTGCCGTCCGACGCGGTGTATTCCAGCTCGAAGCGCTCTGGCAGGTTGAAGTCCAACTGCACGGTAGACATCTGCCAGGTACGGCCGATGGCATCGCGAGCCTGCACAGAAATCTTCGGGCCGTAGAAGGCTGCACCTGCGGGATCCGGAACCAGCTCCAAGCCGGACTTTTCTGCGACCGACTGCAGGATAGACGTAGAACGATCCCAGATCTCATCAGAACCAACGAACTTATTCGGGTCCTTGGTAGAAAGCTCCAGGTAGAAGTCAGACAGTCCGTAGTCCTTCAGCAAGGAAATGATGAAGTCGAGGACCTTGGTCAGCTCTTCTTCCAGCTGCTCTTCGGTGCAGTAGATGTGGGCATCGTCCTGGGTAAAGCCGCGGGCACGGGTCAGGCCGTGGACCACGCCGGACTTTTCGTAGCGGTAGACGGTGCCGAACTCAAATAGACGCAGCGGGAGCTCGCGGTAGGAACGGCCACGGGATGCAAAAATCAGGTTGTGCATCGGGCAGTTCATGGGCTTGGCGTAGTAGTCCTGCGGCTCCTTGACGGTATTGCCCTCTTCGTCATATTCGCCATCGAGCTGCATCGGCGGGAACATGCCGTCGGCGTAGAAGTCTAGGTGGCCAGACTTCTTGAATAGGTCACCCTTGGTGATATGCGGGGTATTAACAAAGGAGTACCCAGCCTGGACGTGGCGGTTGCGGGAGTGGTTTTCCATCTCCATGCGCACGGTCGCACCATTCGGGTGGAATACCGGGAAGCCGGAGCCAATCTCATCCGGGAAGGAGAAGAGATCTAGTTCCTGACCCAGGCGGCGGTGGTCGCGCTTTTCCGCCTCTTCCACCATGGTCTGGTAGGCCTCCAGCGCCTCCTTGGACTCAAAAGCGGTGCCGTAAATGCGCTGCAGGCCAGCCTTGGACTGGTCACCGCGCCAGTAGGCGGCAGAAGAACGGGTCAGCGTGAAGGCCGGGATGTACTTGGTGGTTGGCACGTGCGGACCGCGGCAGAGATCGAACCACTCTACTTCCCCGGTGCGCGGGTTGATGTTGTCATAGTGGGTGAGATCGCCGGAACCGACTTCTGCGGCCTCGTCGGAGTCAGGGTCAACGTTACCCTTGTCTTGGACCAGCTCGAGCTTGAAAGGCTCCTCGGCGAGGGCCTTTTCCGCTTCCTCCGCGGATTCATAGACGTGGCGCTCGAAGCGCTGGCCGCCCTTGATGATCTTCTTCATGCGCTTTTCAATCGCCTTGAGATCTTCCGGTGTGAAAGGCTCGGCGGTCTGAAAATCGAAGTAGAAGCCATTTTCAATGGCAGGGCCGATACCCAGCTTGGTGCCAGGGAACTCGGCCTGCACGGCTTGGGCCATAACGTGGCCGCAGGAGTGGCGGATGACGGCGCGGCCGTCTTCCTCGCAGGCGGCTACCGGGGTGAAGGTGGATTCCGTGTCTGGGGTGTGCGACAAATCAAAGAGAGTGCCGTCCTCACCGCGAACGACTACGACAGCCTCCGGGCCCTTATTGGGAAGGTTGAGCTCTCGCATTGCTGCGCCCACGGCCTGGCCGGCGGGCACGGTGAAGGAATCGTAATTGACCGGTACTGCGGGGATGAGTTCCGCCATAATCGCGCTCCTTTTTGCGCTCGTGCGTCGGCGGCATACCTGGCCGCGTCCGCTATTTAAATTTACGGATAGCTATTCTACAACCCTGCATGCTCGCAGAGCGATTTTGCCCACCATGATTCACGCCCATCGGCAGCAAGGGTGCCCGGCGGGCAGAAATACATAGCCGAACCTATATGAGTCAACCACTCGTTCAGCAGGTCCGATTCATCCAAACGGGCCTGAATAGGCTCGAATTGCTTGGTGGGATCCTGCTGGTAGCAGATGAAAACCTGGCCAATATTGGAAAGCTGCCCGTCCTTGCCATCGGGAGCCAGCTCATAGTTATACGGCCGGCGCAGGATGCGTTGCTCCGGATGATCAGCTGGTGGCGCGGCCACGGCCATGTGCGAGTTTTTATCAATCACCGGCAGGCCGTAATCATCTACCGCATCAAAATCTGCAGCATCAAATTCTTCTTCACCGGTAAGCGGGGCACCGGTGTCGAGCTTGCGGCCCACCGCATTTTCGCGGGAGGAGCGATCGAGCTTTTCCCATGTATCCACGTTCATGCGGATGCGGCGTACCACCATCGCCGTTCCCCCATTGGCCCACTGCGGGCCCTTATCAATCCACACCTGGGCTGCAAAATCTTCCTCGCTGCGTGGATTGACGGTACCGTCCTTTTGCCCGAACATATTGCGCGCGGTAGCACCCTTCTCGTGGCTGCCATAGGCATTAATAAATCCTTGCTGCAGCCACTTCACGCTGGCATAGTGTTCGCCGGCTCGCACCATGTGGCGCAGGGCGTAGGTATTCATCAGCGGATCATCGCAACAAATCTGCAAGACGATATCGCTTTGCCCCCATTGTCGTTGCAGCTCATCGCGCTTAAAGGAACGCACATCTCCCAGCCAACGTGGTTTCTCCACGCCGAGCAAGGAGAAAACCTTCTTGCCTAAACCACAGGTGATGGTCAAGTTGGCGGGCTGTTGCACCATTTCCGGCTCCAGCGTGCCCAGCGGCGCCTCCCCCGTACACAGTGCCCGAGCGTCCTCGGTCCACAGCTTCATCAGGCTGGCGAACCCCCGCTTGTCGACGCCCCTTTTAAGGTCAAACCCCACCAGGTTCAGGTGCGCTTGCTCCGCGGTTGCGATGCCTGCTTGATGCTCGCCGTCAAAAGCCACGAGGGCGTCGGCAAGCGCAGGCTGTTCCTGTGCCCCAGCATCCGGGGAAGAGCCCTGGTTATTGCAGCCTGCCAACGCGAAGGCGCTGGTCGATACCGCAGCGCCAGTGAGAAACCCCCTTCTGCTGAATCCAGACATAGCTAGTGATCGTGGCCTTCCTTATTGTGGGACATATCTCCGTGCTCCATGTGGGACATATCGTGGCCCTTCATATCGCCGTAATCCTCATCCCCGGCAGGCATGCTACGCGTTTGGATCTCGCCCAGATCGAGCTCTTCGCCGCCTTCTAGCTTCACCTTAAGGTCAAGGGATTCGCCGGGAGCAATGTGGTTTTCCATTTCCATGAGCATGAAGTGGTCACCGCCTGGTGCAAGTTCGTGGGACTCGCCGGCCTTGACCACCAACGGACTCGACATTTCCTGCATCTTGCCATCGACAGTCTCATGGATCTGGTTCACCTTGGCGTTAAGGCTGGTGGAAAAACCGGTGATAGCGATGTCCTTATCGGTGTGGTTCACCAGGGCGCCAAAAATGGCAGTCATGTCCTTGTCCTCATTGGCGCGTACGACGGCATCTTCGAAGGTCAGGTCCTCGGCCGCGGCGGAGGAAGACTTTTCTGCAGCGCTGGTGGTGGCATCCGCCTTCGACTCGGTGGAGTCATTTTGGTTCTGTGGGGAGCAACCCGCCAGGGCGAGGCCGGCCACTGTCAGGCATACAAGGGCGATGTTAGAAATCTTAGACATTATTTTTCACCTTCCGAATCAATGCGACGAGACTTGGCAATAAATAGGGCAACTACTGCGGCAATTGCCAAAACGCCGCCCACACCCAGGATGATTTTTAGCGCGGTCGGCAAGCCCTCATCCCCATCCTGGGACGCCGAATCAGCTTCAGCCGCCTCGGTACTCTCGGCCGCGTCACCCTTGACGGAGAATTCCACTCCCCCGCGGGTAGCGTGTCCGTCCGACGACGTGATCTGGAAGCCCACCTGGTAGTTACCCGGCCCAGGTTGGACATCCGCAGGAGTTTCAATGGTGAGATCCCGCTCATGTAGCTTTGGTTCCTGGCTAAAGACTTTTTCACCAGTATCCACGTTGGTCACGGCAAAGGTGTTGAAGTCTTCTTTGGGGATGCCAGAGAACTCGAGGGTGATTTCCTTAGGAAACTCGTCGAGTTGGTCGCCGTCTTTGACAGAACCGCCAATAACGGAGTCGTGCGCGAATGCGGCAGGCATCGACCCGCCCAGAACCAGTGCTGCAGTGCCGACTGCTGCCGCCGTGCGGCGCAGCCGAGGTACGCGGTAGCCCATAGATAGCTCCTTTTGTGTTGAAAATGCACAAGTTGAATTGTCAGACATACTAGCCGCGCGGTTTGCCGGAGCGGCAATCGCGATAAGCAGCGCGTCGAGTCATATGTCGGCGCGAACTGGGAATGAGTTCCTTTTCAGAAATAAAAAGAGGTATTTATCACTATTTAAGGCAAGGTTATTCAATAGTGAATTTTCGCGCCCCTTGATGCCTCGAAGTGGGGTCGCAGAAGAGCAGACTTGTGAGGCTTAAACGACAGGATGTGTTGGTGAGGTTACGTGGTTAGCCGGTCTGGCGTGCTGATATTAGGAATATTTCACTT
>NZ_JASPGT010000050.1:0-549 GCF_030228885.1 Corynebacterium sp. MSK195
AAAGCTCCTTAGAAAGGAGGTGATCCACCCGCACCTTCCGGTACGGGTACCTTGTTACGACTTCGTCCCAATCGCCGATCCCACCTTCGACGGCTCCCTAACAAGTTTGGGCCACCGGCTTCGGGTGTTACCAACTTTCATGACGTGACGGGCGGTGTGTACAAGGCCCGGGAACGTATTCACCGCAGCATTGCTGATCTGCGATTACTAGCGACTCCGACTTCATGGGGTCGAGTTGCAGACCCCAATCCGAACTAAGGCCGGCTTTCAGCGATTCGCTCCACCTCACAGTGTCGCTGCGCGTTGTACCGACCATTGTAGCATGTGTGAAGCCCTGGACATAAGGGGCATGATGATTTGACGTCATCCCCACCTTCCTCCGAGTTGACCCCGGCAGTCTCTCATGAGTCCCCAACCAAATGCTGGCAACATAAGACAAGGGTTGCGCTCGTTGCGGGACTTAACCCAACATCTCACGACACGAGCTGACGACAACCATGCACCACCTGTACACCAGCCACAAAGGGAAACTACATCTCTGCAGCGATC
>NZ_JASPGT010000051.1:0-534 GCF_030228885.1 Corynebacterium sp. MSK195
AGCCTTTCACGTCCTTCATCGGCTCAGCATGCCAAGGCATCCACCATGCGCCCTTAATAACGAACACACAAACCACCACACAAAATCATGCAGTGGCCACACAAGTGAACTTGACAAAAAATTGATTAAAGAAAAAAGAAATCACACAAACACACACAAACAAACCAAACGGTCCATCTGGTGTGTTTAATGCTCGCGTCCACTATACAGTTCTCACACAACACCCCAACCACACCCTGCCAACACCAACCGTGTCAACAAGCCACATGGTCAGGCACAAAAAAGGGGGATAATGCCCCAGACACCCAACAATGCACCAACATACAAACATTATTTTTTAATCAACTGTGCATGGACAACAGTGTGTCACAAAGCGCCATTCAAACACTTGGATTTTGTCTCATCAGGTGTGTGTTTCACCCGGACAATTTTCAATAATAAAAAGGCCAGCAGCATAACACTCGCATACTCAACCAACCACAGGGTGCAACTGCACCCACAATAAAGCTCCTTAGAAAGGAGGTGATCCACCCG
>NZ_JASPGT010000052.1:0-524 GCF_030228885.1 Corynebacterium sp. MSK195
GTCCAAGCGCCGGAACAAAAAATGGTGGTACACCCACTACACCCATCGCGGGATTTACCTGCAGCTAAAGAAGATGAGCCAACAAGGACACCTCTTTGCCTACCTCGCCGAAGCTAAAGAAGGCCAACGGTTGGAACGCACGACCAACAAGCTAGAAGGCGGGGTGAACTCACAAATTAAGCAACTCCTGCACACCCACCGCGGACTGCGCGACGAACAACAGCGCATCGCCTGCGACTGGTGGCTGCATCTACATACGCAGCTGCCTGACGATCCTGTAGAGATCGCCAGGCAGCAAAACTGGGGCCAGGACGCACTCGCCAAAGCACAAACCCTAGCCAACCAGGAAAAACAAGCCACCAGCGGCCACGAAGACGGCCGACCAGCAACCTACGACAGTGCCATCGACACTGCCTACAACCACTCTATGGGAATACGCAAAGGCCGCATGCGCTAAACCCCACCAACACAAAATGTCGTTTAGCCCGACACGCCGCAAAACAACACATTCTGTCGTTTAGGCC
>NZ_JASPGT010000053.1:0-511 GCF_030228885.1 Corynebacterium sp. MSK195
TAGACGAGCTTGTGATTGACCACCCACCCCTGGTTGCGCAGGTCAAGTAGCACTCGTCGGTAGCCGTAGCGATACTTGTTGCGCTCGAAGCTTCCCCGGATCGCGTCTTTGAGCGCAGCGTGCTTATCCGGATCGCTGAGTCGTTTCTGGTGATAGAAGAATGTCGACCGTGCCATGCCGGCCGCATCCAAAAGGTATTGCAGACGATGCCGTGACTTGAGGATGACAATCGCCTGGACCTTCAGGCGTGTCCCTGATTCCTCAAGTCCCGCAATTTTTTTAGATATGCGTTTTCCGCTTCCAACCGCGCGATCTGGCGACGCAGCTTCGCTTCCTCCGAAAGCGGCTTCGGCGTGCCCGAACCCTTGGGCCTGCCCTTCGGCTTCGGTTTTAGTGCCTCATCGCCACCTTTACGCCATTTCCTCGACCATCCGCCGACCAAGTGCTCTGATGACAGGCCAAACTCGCGCGCAAGATCCATCGCTGTCTCACCAGAAAGGTGGCGTTGGAC
>NZ_JASPGT010000054.1:0-503 GCF_030228885.1 Corynebacterium sp. MSK195
GTCAGGAAGTTTGTGTGTGAGGCTCTGATCTAGAAGGAGTTTCACCGATAATGACTACGGTGTCACTGAAGAAAAGCCATGACCCGGCGAGGGTCAACGAGATCAGCGAGAAGCTGATGGAAAATCCTGAAATCGCCAGCTTGATCAGCGAGCTGTCGACTTCTGCTGATGATGCAAGCGAGCTGGTCAAAGGCCTGCTGCAGGCATCGATCAACGCTGGTCTTAAAGCGGAGATGGATGCGCACTTGGGCTATAGCCATTCCGACCGCAAGGCCAAAGCGAAGGTGGAAACCGCACAGAGCAGCAATCACCGTAACGGGTCCTACACCAAGACCGTCAATTCTGGCTACGGCGCGGTTGAAGTGACCGTTCCCAGGGATCGTGCCGGCACGTTTACTCCTCGGATGGTGCCCAAGGGTGCACGTCGGCTCACAGAGCTCGACGACATGATTATCTCGCTCTACGCCGGTGGGATGACCGTGCGCGATATTCAGCACCATCTC
>NZ_JASPGT010000055.1:0-477 GCF_030228885.1 Corynebacterium sp. MSK195
GGTGCTGTTGCAAAGTTGGGCGGAGAGCCGAGACGACCCAGTTTCTCATTTCCTGATGGCCGCTGCGTGCCGGCGTTCTCAGGCCGTCTCGAAGACCCGGTTGACGATCACCGCGTCCGGATTGGGGTGCCCATAAGCAAACATCGTGCCCTGACCTTTCCGTAATGAATGCATCGCTTCCATCCCTTTCAACGTCCGGTAGGCGGAAATTCGGTTTTTGAACGCCCCCTTCGGTCCCAGGATTCTTTTAAGTCGGCCATGATCTCCCTCGAGAACGTTGTTCAGGTATTTCACCTGCCGGTGCTCCACCATCTGAGGGCAGATTCCCTCCGCCTTCAGCTCGGATATTGCCTTGGCCAGAGCTGGTGCCTTGTCGGTGTTGATGACCCGCGGGGACCCGGCTGTCGTATTCGATCGCAGCGTCTTGGCCAGGAAACGCTTGGCCGCAGCCACATTCCGTTTTGGTGAGAGGTAGAA
>NZ_JASPGT010000056.1:0-472 GCF_030228885.1 Corynebacterium sp. MSK195
AACTTGACAAAAAATTGATTAAAGAAAAAAGAAATCACACAAACACACACAAACAAACCACAAAAAGCAATCCATCTGGTGTGTTTAATGCTCGCGTCCACTATACAGTTCTCACACAACACCCCAACCACACTCCACCAACACCAAACGCGTCAGCAGACATAATGGTCAGGCACAAAAAGGGGAATAATGCCCCAGACACCCAACAATGCACCAACATACAAACAATTACTTTTCACTGTGCATGGACAACGTGTGTCACAAAGCGCCATTCAAACACTTGGTCATGTCTCATAAGGTGTGTGTTTCACCCGGACAATTTTTCAACAATAAAAGTTGGCAGCATGACACTCGCATACTCAACCAACCAAGGGTGCAACTGCACCCAACAAATAAAAGCTCCTTAGAAAGGAGGTGATCCACCCGCACCTTCCGGTACGGGTACCTTGTTACGACTTCGTCCCAATCGCCG
>NZ_JASPGT010000057.1:0-426 GCF_030228885.1 Corynebacterium sp. MSK195
AAGCACTCACATCAGCTACACTGACCCAAGCAGCATAGCTAACCCCCGACGTGTCTACTTTCCGGGGGTCAGGCCCGCAAAAGCCTGGCACGACCGTTCTCCTGGTCACACACCGCGGGGCTCCGGCCTACCCTCTAGCCCTTCCCTCTTTTTGTTGTTGGTGTGTGAGGTATTGGGCCCAGGTGTGGTTCCAGTGTGTTTGGTGTGTGGTTAGTGGTCCGGTGGGGTGGTCTAGTTGGTAGGTGCCGTCTCGGTGTAGCCAGGCGATGGTTCCGGTGATGGGGTCGAGGATGTAGTGGATTCTGCGGTCGGTTTTGATGTTGTGGTGGTGTTGGCAGAGGTTTACTAGATTATCTGGGCTGGTTGGCCCGCCGAGGTGGTATTCGATGCGGTGGTCGAGTTGGCATCTAGTGGCGGGGACGGTGC
>NZ_JASPGT010000058.1:0-405 GCF_030228885.1 Corynebacterium sp. MSK195
AATCCATCTATGTGTGTTTAATGCTCGCGTCCACTATACAGTTCTCACACAACACCCCAACCACACACCACCAACACAACAAGTATCAGCAGACATAATGGTCAGGCACAAAAAAGGGGAATAATGCCCCAGACACCCAACAATGCACCAACATACAAACAACAATTACTTTTCACTGTGCATGGACAACAGTGTGTCACAAAGCGCCATTCAAACACTCGGCTTGCCACTTAGGTGTGTGTTTCACCCGGACAATTTTTCAACAATAAAAGTTGGCAGTATGACACTCGCATACTCAACCAACCACAGGGTGCAACTGCACCCGAATAATAAAAGCTCCTTAGAAAGGAGGTGATCCACCCGCACCTTCCGGTACGGGTACCTTGTTACGACTTCGTCCCAATC
>NZ_JASPGT010000059.1:0-394 GCF_030228885.1 Corynebacterium sp. MSK195
GCATGGTGGTAGATTACCTTTCTTCCCAACCCAACCGGGCTGGATATCAGGTGTCTACCTAACGGGGGCCAGGTCCCTTCACACCCCCAACAAGCCCACCCACGGAGTTGACAACCTATATAGGAACACCCCCCTTTTCGAGACTGGCTTAGCGTTGTCTTCAACGATATCGTCCATCCAAAACTCGGTTTTCGTCGACGGTTTTGCTGGTCTATATGGACGAAAATGGTGATCCGAGTAGAGTGCTCGTCATTGTGTCACTTCTCAGAGCGCTTGGGAACGACCGCGGAAATAAAAAATGTCCGGCCCCTCCGAAGAGGAAGCCGGACTTCATGCTGTGGAGCATAGGAGAATCGAACTCCTGACCTTCTGCTTGCAAAGCAGATGCTCTACC